>NZ_JAAFAN010000094.1:0-10791 GCF_010287905.1 Cellulosimicrobium composti | reverse complement strand
CCCCCCCCCCCGGGGGGGGGCGGGGGGCGCCCCGCCCCCCCCCCCCCCCCCCCCCCCCCCCCCCCCCCCCCCCCCGCCCGGGGGGGGGGGGCGCCCCCCCCCCCCCCGCCCCCCCCCCCCCCCGCAGGCTCGGCGGGTCAGAGGGGGTCGTTCATCGCCTTCGCGAGGGAGCGCAGGCGCGCGGAGTCGAACAGGTCCTCGAGCAGGACGACGTTGCCCGACGAGTCGCCGAGCGGCACCTTCCAGTTCGGGTACTCCTGGTCCGTGCCGGGCTGGTTCTGCGAGCGACGCTCACCGACGGCGTCCGCGAGCGAGACGCCGACGAGGGCGGACGGCGTGCTGCGCACGAGGCGGTGCAGCGCCTCCACGAGCTCGCGCTCGGACGGGTCGTCGCCCACGAGCCCCCGCTCGCGCAGGAACGCGACCATGGCGTCACGCTCGGCGCGGGCCGCGCGGCGCACCGTCGCGACGTCCTCCGTGAGGACGCCGAGGCGGTCGCGCAGCTCGACGTGCTCACCGGCGAGGTAGCCGGCCGTGGGCGGCAGGTCGTGCGTCGTGACGGTCGCGAGCGCGAGCCGGCGGTAGTCCTCGGGCGGCAGCGGGGCGCCGTCGGCGGTCTTCTCGAACCACAGCACCGAGGTGCCGAGCACGCCGCGGTCGGCGAGGTAGTCGCGCACCCACGGCTCGTAGACGCCGAGGTCCTCGCCGATGACGATCGCCCCGGCGCGCTGGGCCTCGAGGCACAGGATGCCGACGAGCGCCTCGTGGTCGTAGCGCACGTACGCGCCCGCGTCGGCGCGCGCGCCGCCGGGGATCCACCACAGCCGGAAGAGCCCGATGACGTGGTCGACCCGGATCGCGCCGGCGTGCCGCAGGACGGTGCGCAGCATGTCCCGGTACGGCGCGTACCCGGCGCGGGCGAGCGCCTTGGGGTGCCACGGCGGCTGCGACCAGTTCTGCCCCTGCTGGTTGTACATGTCCGGCGGCGCCCCGACGGACACGCCCGTCGCGAGCACGCCGCGGTGCGCCCACACGTCGGCGCCCTCCGGGTGCACGCCGACCGCGAGGTCGTGCATGATCCCCACCGACATGCCGGCCTCGCGCGCCGTGCGCTGTGCCGCGCGGAGCTGCTCGTCGGCGACCCACTGGAGCCAGCAGTAGAACTCGACGCGGTCGGCGAGCTGCTCGCGCAGCGCGGCGACGGTCGGCCCGTTGGGGTCGAACGCACCGGGCGGCCAGTCGCGGTCGCCGTAGTGGTCGGCGAGCGCGCACCACGTCGCGAAGTCCTCGAGGCCCCGGCCCTGCTCGGCCCGGAACGCGTCGAGCGACGCCTGGCGCGCGGTCGAGCGCGGCGCGGCGAACACGACCTCGAGCGCGGCCTTCTTGGCCTCCCAGGCGGCGTCGCGGTCGATCGGGCCCGGATCCGTGTCCAGGTCGCGCACCGGGTCGAACGCCCACTCGACGAGCGAGCGGTCCGCGGCGGAGAGGTACGCGGTCTCGCGGATGTCCTCGACCCGCACGTACAGCGGGTTGACGAAGCGCCGGCTCGTCGGCAGGTAGGGCGACGGCGTCATGGGCGTGCGGGGCTCCGCGGCGTGCAGCGGGTTGACGAGCACGAAGTCCGCGCCGGCCTCGCGCGCGGACAGCCATGCGAGGTCCGCGAGGTCCGCGAGGTCGCCCACGCCCCACGAGGCGCGCGAGCGCACCGAGTACAGCTGGGCCATGAAGCCCCACGTGCGCCGCTCGGCGACCTCCGCGGGCAGCTCGAGGCGCTGCGGCGTCACGACGAGCGTCGCGCGCGCGTGCGTGCCGTCGCTCTCGGCGTGCAGGTCGTGCCAGCCGAGCGGCAGGTCGGCCGGGACCTCGAACGTCGCGCGGCCCACGCGCCGCCCGTCGACCGTGCGCGGCTCGACGAACACGTCGAGCTGCGCGAGGTCGCGGCGCTCGCGCGGGGCGCGGGCCGCGTGCTGGCCGGCGGGTTGGCCCCCGTGGCGGGCGGGCTCGGCCTCGAGCTCGACCCAGACCGCGACGGACGACCCGTCCTGCACGTGCACGGGCACGGGCACCGCGTCGCCCTGTCTCACGACGACGGTCGGCGGCAGCATCTGGCGCCACGCGTCGTCGCGCGAGTGCTCGAGGCTGACCGCGACCTTCTCGGGCGACGACGCCGGGACACCGAGAGCCTCGAGCACCGCGACGAGCGTCGAGGCGCGCACCTGGCGCCGGGTGCCGTCGAAGTCCCAGAAGTCGGACGCGACGCCGTGGGCGTCGGCCAGCTGCACCAACGGCTCGGGCAGGTCCGTCTGCGGGGGTTCGCTCACGCCTGCATCCTGCCAGAACGCGGGCCCGCGAGCAGCGCGTTCGCCCGGCGCGCCCGGGGTCCGCCCACCCGGCCCGGGTAGCCTGCGCTCATGCCCCAGCCCGCCCTGCTCCCTCTCCTGGCGCTGCCCACCGACACCACCGAGCCCCTGGAGCCGTTCGACCCGTCGGACTCCCAGTCCTGGCTCGACTGGTTCGTGGGACTCCCGCTGCGCGTGCTCCTCGTCGTCGGGATCGGCGCGATCGTCCTCGCGGTCGTGCGCCGCCTCATCCGCCGAGTCACGGAGCAGATCGCGCAGGGCACGCCCGCGCTGCGGAGCAAGCGGCTGCAAGGCGTGGGCGAGTCGGGCGTCGGCACGGTCCTGCTGCGCGCGAACCCGCTCGCGAGCGCGCGGCGCGCCCAGCGCGCCCGCACGGTGGGGTCGGTGCTGCGGTCCGTCGCGAACATCGTCATCGGCGCGACGATCGTGCTCATGGTGCTCGCCGAGCTCGGCGTCGACATCGCGCCGTTCCTCGCGTCGGCGGGCATCGCCGGCGTCGCGCTGGGCTTCGGCGCGCAGAGCCTCGTCAAGGACTTCCTCTCCGGCACGTTCATGCTGCTCGAGGACCAGTACGGCGTCGGGGACACGGTCGACTTCGGCGAGGTCACGGGCACGGTCGAGGAGGTCGCGCTGCGCGTCACCAAGGTGCGCGACGGCGACGGCACGCTGTGGTTCGTGCGCAACGGGGAGATCCTGCGCACCGGCAACAAGACCCAGGAGTGGGGCCGCGCGACGGTCGACGTCCGGGTCGCGTACTGGGCGGACGTCGAGACGGTGCGCGCGGCGCTGCGGGCCGCCGGCGAGCAGGTCGCGAGCGACCCCGTGCTCGGCACGTACGTCCTCGAGCCGCCCCACGTGTCCGGCATCGAGGGGATGACGGCCGAGGCGCTCGAGCTCAAGGTGCAGGTCAAGACGCAGGCCGCGATGCAGTGGGAGGTCGCGCGAGCGCTGCGCGCGAGCGTGCGCCTGGCGCTGTCCGACGCGCGGGTCCCGCTCGCCGGGGCCCAGCAGGTGGTCGTCCTCGACCACTCCCCCTCCGAGCCCGACGAGCCGCGGGACCCCGACGCGCAGGCCGAGGACGCGGCGGCCGACGGGACGCGGGAGGAGGGCGCGCCGTCGGGACCCGACGACGCGGGCTCGCCGCGCACGACGCGCTGAGCCGGGCGCGGGACGTCGGACGGGCGCCGTCGGGGGCTCGTGCCGTCCGACGCGCGTCGGCGGGCAGGCGTCGGCGGGTGCGCCTCGGTGGCGCCGGCCCCGCGGGCGGGGCCGGCCCGGGATCAGCGCAGGCCGTCGAGCTCCGCGGCGAGGTTGTCGGCCTCGGGGCCGACGATGACCTGCACGACGCGGCCCGAGCGCACGACGCCGAACGCGCCCGTCGCCTTGAGACGCGCCTCGTCGACGAGCTGGGGGTCGGTCACCTCGACGCGCAGTCGCGTGATGCACGGCTCCAGGTCGACCACGTTCCCCTGGCCCCCGAGGGCTTCGAGGATCTGCTGTGCCTTCTGGTCCGAGGGGGTGCTCATCGAATGTCTCTCCTGAGGCGGGTCGAGGGGATCCCCGCGCGGGATCCGGGGTGTCGGGGTGCCGTGCACCTGGCAACAGCCTAGTCTCCTGGCGAGGTTGTCACCGGATCGAGGCCGCTCGGCAACGCCCGCGCAACAGGCGTGTGCGTCCGGGACCGGGGTCGGACGGTGACGGGCACGCGTGCGCACCGGCCCGGGCACCCGGGTCGCACGCCCGAGGCGGACAGGAGCGAGGGTCGTGACGGGCGGACACCAGGACGAGGAACGGCAGGTCATCACGGGCATCGGGGTGTGCCCCGGGACCGTCGTGGGGCCGGTCGTGCTCATGCCGGAGCCGATCGAGGAGCCCGCACGCGGGCTGCGGCTCGGGCCGCGCGAGGACCACGAGGCGCAGGCGCGTCGCGTCGACGCCGCCGCGGCCCAGGTCGCCGGTGACCTTCAGCGCGCGGCCGACGCGGCCGACGGCGAGACGCGCGACGTGCTCGAGGCGACCGCCGCGATGGCGGCCGACCCGACGCTCGCCGCCGACGCCCGCCGCCGCGTGCTCGACGAGCACCTCGTGCCGGAGCGCGCGGTGTGGGAGGCGGCCGAGGAGGTCGTGCGCCAGTTCACCGAGCTCGGCGGCTACTTCGCCGAGCGCGCGCGGGACGTCGCGGACGTGCGCGACCGGCTCGTCGCGGCGCTCACCGACCGGCCTGCGCCGGGCGTCCCGGAGCACGCCGAGCCGTTCGTCCTCGTCGCGCCCGACCTCGCGCCGTCGGCGACGGCCGCGCTCGACCCGGCGCGCGTGCTCGCGATCGTCACGGACGGTGCCGGACCGACGTCGCACACCGCGATCGTCGCCAACGCCAAGGGGATCCCGGCCGTCGTCGCCGCGACCGGGGCGAGCGCGGCGCTCGCCCCGGAGGACGTCGTGCTCGTCGACGGGTCGGCCGGCACCGTCGTCGTGCACCCGTCCGAGGCCCAGGTCGCGGCCGCGCGGGCGCGCTCGCAGCAGGTCCGCACGTTCGACGGCACGGGCCGCACGCGCGACGGGCACCGCGTCCAGCTCCTCGCGAACGTCGGCGACCCGGCGGGTGCGGCGCCCGCGGCGGCCGCGGGCGCCGAGGGCGTCGGGCTCTTCCGCTCCGAGTTCTGCTTCCTCGACCGCGAGCAGCCGCCGACGGTCGAGGAGCAGGTCGTCGCCTACCGCACCGTGTTCCGCGCGTTCGCCGGGCGCAAGGTCGTCATCCGCACGCTCGACTCGGGCGCGGACAAGCCGCTGCACTTCCTCACGGTCGACGACGAGGAGAACCCCGCGCTCGGCGTGCGCGGGCTGCGCACCGCCGCGCGCTGGCCCGAGCTGCTGGAGGAGCAGCTCGACGCGATCGCGCAGGCGGCCGCGGCGGAGGAGGCCGAGGTGTGGGTCATGGCGCCGATGGTCTCGACCGTGGGCGAGACCGAGTGGTTCGTCGAGCGCTGCCGGGCGCACGGCCTCGACGTCGCGGGCGTCATGGTCGAGGTCCCGAGCGCCGCGCTGCTCGCCGGGCCGATCCTCGCGCGCGCCGCGTTCGCGTCGATCGGCACCAACGACCTCACGCAGTACACGATGGCCGCCGACCGGCTCCTGGGGTCGCTCGCGGAGCTCAGCGACCCGTGGCAGCCGGCGGTCCTGCGTCTCGTCGAGGCGACGTGCGCGGGCGGCGCGCAGCAGGGCCGGCCCGTCGGCGTGTGCGGCGAGGCGGCGTCCCAGCCCGTGCTCGCCGTCGTGCTCGTGGGGCTCGGCGTGTCGTCGCTGTCGATGACGGCGCGCGCGATCCCGGACGTCGCGGCGCTGCTGCGCGAGGTCGACCTCGACGAGTGCCGCAGGCTCGCGCGGCTCGCGGTCGAGGCCGAGAGCGCGGCCCAGGCGCGCGCCGTCGTGCGGGAGAACCTGCCCGTCCTCGCCGAGCTCGGCCTCTGACCGCCCTCGGCCCCCGACCCGACCGGGCGCGCGCCCGCGCGGGGAGTGACGTGCGTCGGCGCGTCGCGTGTGACGTGCGCCCGCGACGACCTGCGCGGCCCGGCCGCGCCCGCCGCCGGTGCGATGATGGGCCCGTGACGACCGAGCCCACCCCCCGCACGACGCTGCCCGTCGCCGGACTGTCGAACGGCACGACCGGCCCGACCGCCGACGCCGCGCCGGTGCGCCCGAGCCGCACGTTCTACGACGAGGTCGGCGGCCACGAGACGTTCGTCCGCCTCGTCGACGCGTTCTACGCGGGCGTCGCCGAGGACCCGGTGCTCAAGCCGATGTACCCCGAGGAGGACCTGGGCCCCGCGCGCTGGCGCCTCACGGCCTTCCTCGAGCAGTACTGGGGCGGCCCGACGACGTACAGCGAGCAGCGCGGGCACCCGCGCCTGCGGATGCGGCACGCCCCCTACAAGGTCAACCCCGACGCGCGCGACCGCTGGCTGACCCACATGCGCGCCGCCGTCGACACCCTCGGCCTCGCGCCGATCCAGGAGGCGACGCTGTGGGACTATCTGGAGCGCGCGGCGCACTCGCTCCTCAACACCTTCGAGGACTGACCCGACCCGCCGCCGAGCGAAGGAGCCCCACCCGTGACCCCCGAGCCCACGCCGCCCGCCTCGTCGCGCTCGTCCTCACCCGGACCGACGTCGGACGACGCCCCGCGCGAGCAGGTGCCGAACCCGCTCCACCACCTCCTCGACGTGCTGCGTCTGGAGCGGGTGGGCGACGGCGACGGGTCGGCCGCCGACCCCGAGCACTTCCGCGGGGTGAGCGTGCACCAGCCCACGGGGCGCGTGTACGGCGGCCAGGTGCTCGCGCAGGCCGTCCTCGCAGCCGGGCGCACCGTCCCCGACGGGCGGCTCCCCCACTCGCTGCACGGGTACTTCTTGCGGCCCGGGGGCCTCGACGTCCCCATCGACTTCGCGGTCGAGCGGCTGCGCGACGGGCGCTCGTTCAGCGCGCGCCGCACGCACGCGATCCAGCACGGCAAGCCGATCCTGTCGATGATCTCCTCGTTCCAGGAGCTCCAGGGCGGCATCGAGCACGCGTCGCGCATGCCCGACGCCCCGCCGCCGGAGGACGTGCCGTCGGCGCTCGACGTGCTCGGTGGCATCGACCACCCGATCGCGCGGTTCTGGTCGCACCACTCGGCGTTCGAGCTGCGGCACGTCGGCGGGTCGCTCTACCTCGGGCCGGACCACGAGCCCAAGGACCACCAGATGGTGTGGATGCGCTCGCGCGGCGACGTGGGCGACGACCAGCTGCTGCACCGCGCGCTCATGGCCTACGCGTGCGACCAGGTCATGCTCGAGCCGATCCTGCGCCAGTCCGGCACGAGCTGGGTCACCCCCGACATCTCGATCGCGAGCCTCGACCACGCCATGTGGTGGCACCGCGACGTGCGCGTCGACGAGTGGCTGCTGTACGTGCAGTCGGCGTCGAGCGCCCAGGGCGGCCGCGGGCTCGGCGCCGCGCGCGTGTTCGCGCAGGACGGCACGCTCGTCGCGTCGATCGCCCAGGAGGGCATGATCCGCGTCCCCGCGATGTGACGAGCCCGCGCCGGGCCCCGGCCCGGCGCCGCGCCCCGGTGAGGGGCCTCCCGGGCTGCGACCTCGGGCCCGGCGCCCGACACTGTCGGGGTGCGACTGCGCCGTGTGACCGTGACCTCCCCCGGCTACTCGCGGCGCCCGAAGGGCGACTCGTGGGTGTTCCTCGACGTCGAGGGCCTTCCCCTGACCGACGAGGAGGAGGTCGCGCGCTGCACGCGCCTCGCCGTCCCCCCGGCCTGGACCGACGTGTGGATCTGCCGCTACCCCAACGGCCACATCCAGGCCTTCGGGCGCGACGTCGCGGGGCGCGGCCAGTACCTCTACCACGAGCAGTGGCAGGTGCGCCGGGCCCGGCGCAAGCACGACCACGTGCTCGACGTCGGTCGGCGCCTTCCCGCCGCCCGGCGCCGGGTCGCGCGCGACCTCGCCCAGCCGGGGATGGGGCGCGAGAAGGTGCTCGCGCTCGCGTTCCGGCTCCTCGACCTCGCGTACTTCCGCGCCGGCGGCGAGATCTACGCCCAGCAGAACAAGAGCTACGGCCTCGCGACGATCCGCAAGGAGCACGCGCGCGTGCGCCGCGACGGCAGCGTGCACTTCCACTACCCGGCGAAGTCGGGCCAGGTGCGCGACGTCGTCGTCGAGGACCCGGTCGTCGCCGACCTCGTCACGACCCTCAAGCGGCGTCGGGGTGGGGTGGAGCTGCTCGCGTGGCGCGAGCAGGGACCCGACGGCCGCGCCCGGTGGCACGACGTCACGAGCGCGGACGTCCAGGCGGGGATCAAGGAACGGCTCGGCGACGACGCGACGCCCAAGGACTTCCGCACGTGGCACGCCACGGTCCTCGCGGCGCGCGCGCTCGCGGACGCGGGCGCGCCCCCGCGCTCGGACCGCGCCCGCCGGCGCGTGGTCACGGGCATCGTCAAGGACGTCGCGGAGGAGCTCGGCAACACGCCCGCCGTCGCGCGGTCGTCGTACATCGACCCGCGCCTGTTCGACCTGTGGGAGCGCGGGGAGACGATCGGCTCGACGCGCTCGCAGACGCGCGCCGAGCGCGAGCTCCTGGAGCTGCTGTCGTGAGGGCCGCGGTCACGGGCGTCACCGGGTACGTGGGCGGTCGGCTCGTGCCCGAGCTCCTGCGGGCCGGGTTCGACGTGCGCGCGCTCGCCCGGCACCCGGAGCGGCTCGCGGGGCGCGAGTGGGTCGACGACGTCGAGGCGGTCGCGGCCGACGCGAGCGACCTCGAGCAGATCCGGGCCGCCCTCGCCGACGTGGACGTCGCGTACTACCTCGTGCACTCGCTCGGCACCGGCCCGACGTTCGAGGCCCGCGACCGCCGCACCGCGCTGACGTTCGCGCGTGCCGCGCGCGAGGCCGGGGTCGGGCGCATCGTCTACCTCGGCGGGATGTACCCGGACGTCCCGGAGGGCGACCTCTCGCCGCACCTCGCGTCGCGCAAGGAGGTGGGCGACATCCTGCTCGCGTCCGGCGTCCCGACGACGGTGCTCCAGGCCGCCGTGATCCTCGGCTCCGGGTCGGCGTCGTTCGAGATGATGCGGTACCTCACCGAGCGGCTGCCCGCGATGACGACGCCGCGATGGGTCGACAACCGCATCCAGCCCATCGCCGTGCGCGACGTGCTGCGCTACCTCGTCGGGTCCGCGACGATACCGCCCGACGTGTCGCGCGCGTTCGACGTGGGCGGACCCGACGTGCTCACCTACCGCGAGATGATGCAGCGCTACGCGCGGGTCGCGGGGCTGCCGCGGCGCGCGATCGTCAGCGTGCCCGTGCTCACGCCGAAGCTGTCGAGCCACTGGGTCGGGCTCGTCACGCCCGTCCCGTCGGGCATCGCGCGGCCGCTCGTCGAGTCGCTCCAGCACGAGGTCGTGTGCGGCGAGCACGACATCGCCCGCTACGTGCCCGATCCGCCCGAGGGCCTGCTCGGGTTCGACCAGGCCGTCGAGCTCGCGCTCGAGCGCATCCACGACGGCGAGGTCACCACGCGGTGGTCGTCCGCCGCGGCGCCCGGCGCGCCGTCGGACCCGCTGCCGAGCGACCCCGACTGGGCGGGCGGCTCCCTCTACGTCGACGAGCGGCGGACCGTCGTCGACGCGCCGGCCGGGGTGCTGTGGCGCGTGGTCGAGGAGATCGGCGGCTCGCGCGGCTGGTACTCGTGGTCGCTCGCGTGGCGCGTGCGCGGGCTCCTCGACCGGCTCGTCGGCGGGCCGGGACTGCGGCGCGGTCGCCGCGACGAGCGCCACCTGCGGGTGGACGACGAGCTCGACTGGTGGCGCGTCGAGGCGATCGAGCCGGGGCGCCGCCTGCTGCTGCGCGCCGAGATGCGCCTGCCCGGCCTCGCGTGGCTCGAGCTGCGCGTCGACGACGCCGCGGCCGAGCTGCCGGAGGCCTCGCGCCCCGGCGCGCCCGGGCCCGCACCGCAGGACGCGAGCGGGCCGGGCCGCACGTACTTCGCGCAGCGCGCCCTGTTCCACCCGCACGGGCTCGCGGGCCAGCTCTACTGGTGGGCGGTCAAGCCCTTCCACGGCGTCGTGTTCGGCGGGATGCAGCGCAACGTCGCACGCGCGGCCGAGACCGCGGCGCGGGGCGAGGCGGGCGTCGGTCTCAGCGGCGCCGGCGGAACGACAGCGGCTCCTCGACGAACGGCTCCCACGCCGCGCGCTCAGCCTCGGTGATGCGGCGCGGCGACCCGGTCGCGGCGTCCACGACGACGATCGTCGTCGCGGCCTTCGCGTAGGGCGCACCCCCGGAGGTGGGGCCCGTGCGCGCGAACCGTGCTGCGCCGTCGTGCACCTCGTAGCAGACCTCGAGGCTCGCGCCCCCGAGGTGCCCGATCCACAGCTCGACGCGCACGGGCGTGCGCGTGAAGCCGAGCGGCCGCAGGTACTCGATCTCCTGGCGCGCGACGAGCGTGTGGCTCGTCGCGTGGGGCCCGGTCTCCAGGACGGCCGTCGGCCACGCGTCCTCCCCCGCCTCGGGGTGGGTCCAGAACGCGGTGATCCGCGCGTCCTCGAGCAGCCGGAACATCTCGACGTTGTTCACGTGGGCGTACGCGTCGAGGTCGGACCACCGCAGGGAGACGGGCACGTGCAGACGGGTCATGAGGGTCCTCTCGCTCGACGGGCGCCGGCGGCGGGTGCGCCCCGGCCGTCGACCATTCTCTCCCCCGCCGAGCACGACCCTCCGCGCGGTCGAGCACGGGGTTGTTGTCGTTGTCGGACGGATGACGACACCAACCCCGTGTTCGGCGGTGCGGCGGGCCGGGGCTGGGTGGGGTGGTGGGGTGGGGTGGTGGGGGGGTGCGTTGGGGCGGCAGGACCCGCCGCCGAGGGCCGCGGTCCGCC
>NZ_JAAFAN010000093.1:0-10872 GCF_010287905.1 Cellulosimicrobium composti | reverse complement strand
GTCAGCGGCGGCGTGCGCGGCGGCGCGGTCGGCGGCCGCCCGGTCGACCGCGGCGGCGGTCCGGCGCAGGAGCGCGCGGGCGGAGCCCGCGGGCGCGTCGTCGGGCGCGGGCCACGTGCCCGTGACCTCGACGTCCTCGAGCGGGTTGGTGTCGTCGGGCCCGGGCGGCGCGGACCAGCCGTCCGCCGCGACGACGCCGGCCTCGACGAGCTCGAGCAGGAACGGCGAGAGCGCGCGCGGGCGCGAGCCCGTCTGCCACCACGACGCGGTGAGGTACAGCTCGCGGCGGGCGCGCGTGAACGCGACGTACGCGAGGCGCCGCTCCTCCGCGAGCTGGTGCTCGCCGCACGCCGCGCGGAACTCGTCGCGGCGCGCGACGAGCTCCTTGGTGTCGGACGCGAGGTCGTACCGGAACGACGGCAGGTCGGCGGCGTCGCCGCGCAGCGGGTACGGGAGCTGGCTCACGTCGGTCAGCCACCCGCTGTCCGCGCGGACGCCGGACGACGACTGCGCCGTCGTCGGGAAGACGCCGTCCACGAGGCCCGGCACCACGACGACGTCCCACTCGAGGCCCTTCGCGGCGTGGGCCGTGATGACCTGCACCGCGTCCGGGTCGGGCTCGCGCACCGGCAGGTCCAGCCCGTTCTCGCGCGTCGACGCCACCCCGAGCCACGCGAGGAACGCCCCGAGCGTCACGACGTCGGCCGTCTGGCTGAAGGTCGCGGCGACGTCGCGGAACGCGTCCAGGTGCTCGCGCGCGCGGTCGCTCACGGCCTCGGGGTCCGCGAGCCGGCGCGACGCGAGCAGCGCCTCGTTCGTCACGGCCTCGACGTCGAGACCGAGCGCGCGCTCCGCCTCGACGACGAGCTCCGGGAGCGAGAGGTACGTCAGCCCGCGCAGCGCGCGCAGGGTACGCGACAGGGCCGACAGACGCGCGTGGCCCTGCGGCGTGAGCGTGCGACCGTCGGACGCGGCCTGCCCCGGCGCGGGCAGGTCGTCGAGCGCGTCGACGATCGACCGGTGGTCGGCCACGTCCCCCTCGACGACGACGGGCCCGTCGCCGTCCTCGGGCGCGTCACGTCGGCGGGACCCGAGCGCGCCCTCGTGTCGCGCGAGATCGGCGGCGCGGCTCCCGAGCGCGTGCAGGTCCGCCGCGCCGAGGTTGAGACGCGGCCCGGTGAGGAGCCGCACGAGCGCGTCGCCGCGCGAGGGGTCGTGCACGGCCTCGAGGAGCGCGACGACGTCGACGACCTCCGGCGTCGTGAGGAGGCCGCCGAGTCCCACGACCTCGACGGGCAGGCCGCGGCGGCGCAGCGCGACCTCGACCGCGGCGAACTGGCTGCGCTTGCGGCACAGCACCGCGGCGGTGACGCGACCGCCCGGCGCGCTCGCCGGGCGCCAGCGCGCCGCGACGAGCTCGGCGACCGCGGCGGCCTCCTCCTCCGCCGTCGCGGCGACGTGCGCGGACACCGTGCCCGGCCCCGCGTCGTCGCGCAGACCGAGCGGCGGCACCTCGACCCGGTCGCCCGACGCGCCCGGCCCGGCGCTGCGCAGCGGGGCGGCGGTGACGTTCGCGGCGGCGAGCACGGCGGCGTCGTTGCGCCACGACGTCGACAGGAAGCGCACGGCCGACCTGTCGCCCGTGGCGCGCGGGAAGCGCTCGGGGAACCGCGCGAGCCCGCCCGCGCTCGCGCCGCGCCAGCCGTAGATCGACTGGTGCGGGTCGCCCACCGCCGTCACCGGGTGCCCGCCGCCGAACAGGCCCGCGAGCAGCTCGACCTGCGCGTGCGACGTGTCCTGGTACTCGTCGAGCAGGACCACGCGGTATCGCGCGCGCTCCGTCTCGCCCACGACCGGGACCTCGCGCGCGAGGCGCGCCGCGAGCGCGACCTGGTCGCCGAAGTCGAGGGAGTCCGTCGCGCGCTTGCGGCGCCGGTACTCCGCGACCACGTCGAGCAGCCGCACGCGCTCGGCGACGTCCCCGACGAGCTTCTCCACCTCCTTGGTCCGCGCCTTCTGGCGGGGTCCGAGAGGGAGCGCGTCGAGCTGCTCGACGATGCCGGCGAGGCGGTCGCGCGCCTCCGCGGGCTCGAGCAGGTGCTCGCCGAGCGCGCCGGAGAGCCCCAGGACGGCCGCGACGACCGTGCTCAGCGCGCGGTCCGTGCCGAGGTCGTCGTCCCAGCCCTCGACGACCTCGGACGCGAGCTGCCACTGCTGCGCCTCGCCCAGGAGCCGGGACCCCGGCTCGACGCCGACGCGCAGCCCGTGGTCGCCGACGAGGGACGCGGCGTACGCGTTGTAGGTCGCGACCGTCGGCCGGTCGAGCAGCGACAGCGCCGACGCCGCGCCGCCACGGGCCCGGGCGAGCTGCGCGAGCCGCACCTGGACGCGCTCGGCGAGCTCGCCCGCCGCCTTGCGCGTGAACGTCAGGCCGAGCACGGCGTCCGGCGCGACGAGGCCGTTCGCGATGAGCCACACGACGCGGGCCGCCATCGTCTCCGTCTTGCCCGACCCCGCGCCCGCGACCACGAGCGTCGGCTCGAGCGGCGCCTCGATGACCTCGACCTGCTCGGGCGTCGGGCGGGGCCGGCCCAGCAGGTCGGCGATGCGCGTCGCGGAGAGCGTGGGCCGGACCTGCTCGGGGGTCGAAGGCCCGTGCTCGGCCGGCTCGAGCGCGACGCCGTCGGCCGCGACGAGCCGGACCGCCGGACCGGCCGGCTCCGGGAGCTCGAACAGCTCGCTGCTCACGCGACCACCCTCCTGCCCTCGGGCTGCACCGGGCACGCGCGGCGCACGGGGCACATCTCGCACAGCCCGTTCTGGCGTGCCGTGAACGCGGCGGCCGACATCGTCCCGGCGGCCTCCTCGACGAGCTCGCGGGCCCAGCTCGACCCGTCGGGGGCTGGGTCGAGCGCGGGCTGCGGCACGACGGCCGGGCCCACGTGCGTGCTGCCCACGTACACGAGCTGGGCGCCCGCGCTGCGCGTGCCCTCGGGCACGTCGAGCGCGCCCGCCTCGACCGCGAGCTGGTAGGCGCCGAGCTGCGGGTGCTCGGCGCCCTCCGCCTTCGTCGCGGTGCGACGGCCCGTCTTGAGGTCGACCACCCGGACCGCGCCGTCGCCCGCGGCCTCGACCCGGTCGATCGTGCCGCGCAGGCGCGCGCGCCCCACCGTGACGTCGAACGTCGGCTCCACGAGGAGCGGCTCGCCCGCCTGCGCGACGTAGGCGGCGAGCTTGTCGATCATGCGCTCGGCGCGGCGGCGGAGCTGGCGCGCGGGCCAGCCGTCGGGCAGCGCGAGCTCGGCCCACCGGCGGTCGAGCTCCGCGCGCAGCTCGGCGAGCGACCCCGTGGGGTGGCTCTCCGCGATCGAGTGCACGAGCGTGCCGAGGCTCTGGTGGGTCGCGTCGGGCGCGGTCCCGCCGGCCGCCTCGAGCGACCAGCGCAGCGGGCACGTCGAGACCGTCTCCACCTTCGACGGCGACACGACGACGGTCTCCTCCGGGCGGCGCAGGGGCGCGGCGCTCGAGACGCCCGCGACGCCGTACCAGGTCTCCGGACGCGCCTCCGCGACGCCGAGCGCCCCGAGGTCCGCGAGGAGCGTCGCCGCGGCGACCGCGCGGGGGTCCGGCCCGCCCACCCCCTCGGTCGCCGCGGCCCCGGTCACCGCGGTCTCGGTCACCGCGGCCTCGCGCGCCGCCGCCTCGACGAGCACGCCGCGCGCCGCCGCGACCAGGCCGCGCAGGTCCAGCGGGGCGCCGACGCGCGCGTGGCGCCGCTCCGCGCCCGGTGCCGCCGAGCCCTCCCCCGCGCCGGGAGCGGCCCCCGGGCCGCCGGCCCCGTCGCCGGGCGCGCCCGGCCCGTCGGTCCCGTCGTCCGGTCCGTCGGTCCCGTCGTGCGGCGCGGCGGGCGGCGCGACGAGGTCGCAGAACACCGATGGCGTCTCCTCGGCGTCCTGCACCGCGGTGACCACGAGCCGGCGCGTCGCGCGCGACGTCGCGACGACGAACGCGCGCAGCTCGTCCGCGAGGACCTGCGCTCGCGCCTGCGCGCCCACGCCGTGCGCGTCGTGCGCGCGCCCCGCGAGGAGCTCGACGAGCGCCTGCGAGCCGAGCAGCGAGTCGCGCAGCCGCAGGTCGGGCCACACGCCGTCCTGCACGCCCGCGACCACGACGACGTCCCACTCGCGCCCGGCGGCGCCCGCCGGGGTGAGCGCCGCGACGGCGTCCGCGCCGCTCGCGCTCGCGGCGAGCGAGTCGGCGGGCAGGTCCTGCGACGCGAGGTACTCGACGAACGCGCCCGCGGGTGCGCCCGGCATGCGGTCGACGAAGGTCTCCGCAGCGCGGAACAGGGCGAGCACCGCGTCGAGGTCGCGGTCCGCGCGCGCCCCGGCCGGACCGCCGTCGAGCGCCGCCGACCGCCACCGCTCCGCGAGGCCCGTCGCGGCCCACACCGCCCACAGCACCGTCTGCGCCGTCGCGCCGGGCTCGGCCGCCGCGGCGCGCCCCGCGGCGAGCGCACGGGCGACCGCGACGGGGCCGCGCCGCACGGTCGGCGGGAGGGTCGCGGCGCGCGCCGGGTCCTCGAGGACCTCGACGAGCAGCGCGTCGGACGACCGCCCTCCCCCGCCCTCGAGCTCCTCGGCGCGCAGCGCGCGCCGCAGCCGGCGCAGCGCGACGACGTCGAGGCCGCCGACGGGCGACGTGAGCAGCGCCGCCGCCGTGAACGGGTCGAGCGCACCCGGGTCGTCGGGCTCCGCGACGCACACACGCACCGCGGCGAGCAGCGGCGCGACGGCGGGCTCGTCGCGCAGCGGCACGTCGGACCCGAGCAGCGTGACCGGCACCGAGGCCGCGACGAGCTCGCGGCGCAGCGCGGCGAGCCGCGTGCCCGTGCGCGCGACGACCGCCATGCGGTGCCACGGCGTGCCGTGGAGCAGGTGCTCGGCGCGCAGCTCGCGCGCCACGTACGCGGCCTCCTGCGCGACGGCGGAGAGCACGGCGACCTGGACCGGCGGAACCTCCTCGGCCGACGGCCCGGGTGCGACGTCCGCCGGGTCGTCCGGCGCCGTGCGGGGCGCCGCACCGCGGTGCACCGCGCCCGCGACGGTCCCCACCTGCGCCGCGACGCGCTGCGTGACCGCGCGCAGCGGACCGGTCTGGCGCCACGCCGTCCCGAGGACGGCGACGCGCGCGCCGAGCTCGCCGCGCCGCGCGCCGTCCCGGCGCGGCGGGGCCGACGCGCGCCCCACGAGGCCCGGGCTCGCGCCGCGGAACGTCTGCACCGCCGCGTCGGGGTCGCCGAGCAGGACGAGGCGCGCGCCGTCGTTGTGCAGCACGTGCAGCAGGCGCGCCGTCGCGACCGTCGCCTCCTGGTAGTCGTCGACGACGACGAGGTCCCAGCGGGGCCGTGCGGCGTCGGGCACCTCGTCGTCCCACGCGATCAGGGCCTCGGCCGCCTCGTCCACGACGACCGCCGGGTCGTAGCGGGCCCCGGCGTCCGGCGTGCCCGAGCGCAGGGCCGTCACGTCGAGGTACTCCGCGAAGAGCTGGGCGCCCAGCCTCCACTCCGGGCGGTCGTACCGCTCGCCGAGGGCGGCGAGGTCGCCCGGCGTCAGGCCGCGCTCGGCGGCGCGCATGAGGAGGTCGCGCAGCTCCTGGCGCAGGCCCCGCAGGCCGAGGGACTCCTCGGGCAGGCCCGGCGGGAGGGCGAGCGGGGACAGGTGCGCCAGGGAGCCGTCGAGGTGGCCCTCGAGCAGCTCCGCGAGCACGAGGTCCTGCTCCGGGCCGGAGATGAGCGTCGGGTCCGGCTCACCGAGCGCGGCCGCGCGCTCGCGCAGGACGGCGAAAGCCGCGGACGCCGCCGTGCGGACCATCGGGGCGCCGACCGTGCGCCGGGCGCGCGCGGACAGCCGGTCGCGCAGCGCCGCCGCCGCGCGCCGCGACGCCGCGAGGAGCAGGACGCGCTCGGGGGCGATCCCGTCCGCGAGCGCCGCGAGCACGACCTCCTGGGCCACGAGCGTCTTGCCCGTCCCGGGCGCTCCCACGACGAGCGTCGCACCCGGCCCGGCGGCCGCGGCGACGGCGGCCCGCTGAGAGGGGTCGAGCTCGACGTCGGCCTCGACGTCGCGAGGCCGCGCGACGAGGCGGGGGGCGGTCGTCCGGGGCACGGTCAGATCCCATCACGCGCCACCGACACCGCGGTGCCACGCGCCCGGCGCGGCGCGCTACGGCACGGGCCACCCGTTGACGAGGCAGCCCTGGGCCGAGATCGACTGCTGCACCATCACCGGGGCGACCGCGCCCGGGGCCGGGCAGTCCTCGTGCCCGTGCCCCAGGACGTGCCCCACCTCGTGGTTGACGAGGTACTGGCGGTAGGTCGCGACGTCGTCGCCGAAGTCGGGCGCGCCGAGCACCCAGCGCTCGAAGTTGAGGACCGCGACGCCCGTCACGGAGTTCCCGCAGGAGTACGTCCCCTCGGTCTCGAGGGGCGCGCACAGGCGATCGGTCGTCGCGGGGCTCGCGAGCACGACGCGGATCGACGCGTCGTCGGCCGCGGTGCGCGAGAACGTCACGCCGTCGGGGCCGGACCACCCGCGCGGGTCGTTGAGCGTCGTGAGGACGGCCGTCGCGAACACCTCGCCGTCGACGGGCAGGCCCTCCTCGACCTCGACGCGGACGGACCGGACCGTGCCCCCGCCGGGCGCGGGGCTCTCGCCCGGGACGACGGCGAGCGCGCCGCCGAGGTCGGGCGCGACGACGACGACGTCGCCCAGGAGCCCGGAGCCGGGATCGGCGACCGGTGGCTCGGGCGGCTGCTCGGCGACGGGCGGCTCCGGCGTCGTCGTCCCCGGGTCCGACGGCGCCGGGTCGGGCGCCGTGATCGCGTCGGGGCGGGGGGCGAGCAGGTCGAGCGCCGGGGCACGCTCGGGCGCGCTCGCGGCAGCGCCGGCGCGCCCGACCGCGGACCGGCTCGCCGCGTCGTCCTCCTCGCGGACCGGGGCCGGCGGGTCCTGCCGGCTCGCGGCCGCCTCGGTGCTCGCGCCGCGCGGGTGCGGGACGTCCCACACCTCGGCCGTCGCGGCGCCCCCGCCGAACCCGAGGACGAGGCACGCGGCGACGGCGGCCCCGTGCCGCAGACCCCGTGGCGGGCGGGCCGCGCGGGGCGCCGTGGACCGGTTCGGGAGGGAATGTCTGTCGGGCACGCGCCCATCGTCCCACTCCTCGCGACACGGGGTCGACACGAGGAGGGGTTTCCGTATCCTCCCCCCATGACGGGAGCCAGCGGACACACGCGCGACGCGGCCGCGCCGCCCGCCGCCGCGCGCACCCGCATGCCGCGGGACGCACGCCGGGCCCAGCTCCTGGCGATCGCCGAGGAGCTCTTCGCCTCGCAGGGGTACCACCACATCTCGATGGACGACATCGCCGACCGCGCCGGCGTCGGCAAACCGGTGCTCTACCGCCACTTCCCCTCGAAGCTCGACCTCTACCTCGCGATCGTCGACGAGCAGGGCGAGCGGCTCGTCCGGGCCGTGCACACGACGCTCGACCCGTTCCGCGAGCCCGCTCCCGGGGTGGAGGCGGGCGACCTCGACGCGCTCGCGGTCGACGGGCTCGCGGTCCTCGAGGGCATCGTGCGCGCGTACGTCGCCTACGCGTGCACGGCCGGCCGCTCGGCGGCGCTGCTCTTCGAGTCCGACGTCATGCGGGACCCGGTGGTCCGCGCGCGCGTGCTCGAGCCCGACGCCCGGATCGCGGGGGCGTTCGCCGACGTCCTCGTGCGGATCGCCGACCTCGACGCCGGCGAGGCGCTCGTCGTCGCGCGCACGTGCACGGCCGTGGGGCGCGCGGCGGCGACCGAGGTCGTCCGCCCCGACGGCGCGACGGCCGACGACGTCACCCGGCTCGTGCCGCGGCTCGTGTGGCGCGGCGTGCACGGGATGCTGCGCCGTTCCCGGCCCTCGGCCGACGCGCAGGACGACGCCGCCGCGCTCGACGGGTCGGCCGCGGGAATCTGACTACTATCGATCGCGTTGCCGCCGGTGGGACGCCCCACCCGGGCGGACCGAGGCCCGTCGTCGCTGCGCCTGGCGCAGCCGCTGTGAGGAGAACTGAGTGGAAGTCACGATCGGTGTGCAGAACCTGGCCCGTGAGATCGTCGTCGACACGGACCTGTCCGCCGAGGCCGTGGCGACCGCGGTCGCCGACGCGCTCGGCGGCGCCCCCGCCCTGGAGCTCACGGACACCCGGGGCCGGCGCGTGATCGTGCCGACGGCGTCCCTCGGGTACGTCGAGATCGGCACCGAGGAGCCGCGTCGCGTGGGCTTCGGCTCTCTGTGACGTCCGCGCGCCCCTGAGGGCGCGCCCCGACCGACGCCGCCGTCGCGCCGCCCGGCGCGGCGGCGGTGTGCTGTCTGCCGGACCGGATCCGTCGTCGCCTCAGGCGGCGAGGCCGAGACGGTCCATCCGGCGCGCGTGCTCCGCGGTGAGCTGCGCGAACACCCACGACTGCGTCGCGGGCTCCGGGCCGCCGCCGGGCTCGCCCGGCTCCGGCGCCTCGGCCGCCGCGCCGGCGGCGACGAGCCGCGCGAGCGCCGGGCGCTCGGCCAGCACGACGCCCACGACGCCGAGCGCCTCGCCGACGAGGCGTCGCCCCCACAACGCGAGGCGCGACGAGAGCACCGGGTCGGCCGCGGCCGCCTCGGCGATGACGGGCGCGTACCGCTGGGACGGCGTGTCCTGCGTCAGGGCGTCCACGACGACGGTCCGCGACCGCTCGTCGAGACCCTGGGCGGCGAGCAGGCAGAAGTCGTCCGCGACGCCCTGGCCCACGTAGCCCTTGAGGATGCCCTCCCACCACGTGCTCGGCCGCGTGCGGGCGTCGAAGTCGTCGAAGATCCCGTCGAACGCCGTCATGCAGTCGTCCGGGTCGCCGCCCAGCTCGTCCACGCGCACGAGCACGCGCTCCTGGCGGTCGAGCATCGCGGCGGCGAGCCGGGACAACGCCTGACGCTGACGCAGCGTCGGGGCGTGGGCGGCGTCCCCGGCGAGGCGGCCGAAGCTCGCGAGCTCGGTGTAGGCGACGAGCCCGAGGAGCTCCACCGCGTCGGCGTGGTCCCCCGCGGGCAGGGTCGTGGGGGTCGCGTTCGGGGCGTCGCTCATCGGGCCAGGATAGTTGTCCGATATCATGGCGGGCGTACATCGGTTGCCCGGTCGTCCAGACCTCACGCTCGTCACGCGCACGACGACGGCACGGCACGGCCCGCGGAGCGGGCCTGGCCACGACATCCCACGATCGGCTGCCGGCCACGAGGCGCGTACGACCGCGACCGGGAGGCTCCCGGTTCCGGGCCCCGCCGGGCCCGCCGACGGTCGCGCGTGCCCGAACGAGACAGAGGCACACCAGTGACCACCACAGACGCGACTCCCGACGTGGACGCCGACGCGACGACCGTCGCCGCGAGCGTCCACGCGGACAACACCACCTTCGCCGACTTCGGCGTGCGCCAGGAGATCGTCGACGCGCTCTCCGACGCGGGCATCGTCCAGCCCTTCCCCATCCAGGCGATGACGCTCCCCGTCGCCATGTCCGGCCACGACATCATCGGCCAGGCGAAGACCGGCACGGGCAAGACCCTCGGGTTCGGCGTCCCGCTGCTGCACCGCGTCGTCGCCCCGGGCGAGCCCGGCTTCGACGAGCTGCCCGCGCCCGGCAAGCCGCAGGCGCTCGTCGTCGTCCCGACGCGCGAGCTCGCCGTCCAGGTCGCGAACGACCTCACCACGGCCTCGAAGCGGCGCTCGGTGCGCATCGTCCAGCTCTACGGCGGCCGCGCCTACGAGCCGCAGGTCGAGGCGCTGCAGCGCGGCGTCGAGGTCGTCGTCGGCACCCCGGGCCGCATGATCGACCTCATGAACCAGGGCCACCTCAACCTCACGCGGGCCGCGACCGTGGTCCTCGACGAGGCGGACGAGATGCTCGACCTCGGGTTCCTGCCCGACGTCGAGAAGATCCTGGCCCGCACGCCCGCGCAGCGGCACACGATGCTCTTCTCGGCCACCATGCCGGGCGCCGTCGTCTCGATGGCGCGCCGCTACATGAAGCAGCCGACGCACATCCGTGCGAACGACCCGGACGACGGCGGCCAGACGGTCAAGAACATCGAGCAGGTCGTCTACCGCGCGCACGCGCTGGACAAGGTCGAGATGCTCGCGCGCATCCTCCAGGCCGAGAACCGTGGCCGCACGATCGTGTTCGCGCGGACCAAGCGCACCGCGGCGAAGGTCGCGGACGAGCTCGTCGACCGCGGCTTCGCCGCCGGCTCCATCCACGGCGACCTCGGGCAGGGAGCGCGCGAGCAGGCGCTGCGCGCGTTCCGCAACGGCAAGATCGACGTGCTCGTCGCGACGGACGTCGCGGCCCGCGGCATCGACGTCGAAGACGTCACGCACGTCGTGAACTACCAGTGCCCCGAGGACGAGAAGACCTACCTGCACCGCACCGGCCGCACCGGTCGCGCGGGCAACAAGGGCACGGCCGTCACGTTCGTCGACTGGGACGACGTGCCGCGCTGGTCGCTCATCGACAAGGCCCTCGACCTCGGCATCCCCGAGCCCGTCGAGACGTACTCGAGCTCGGCGCACCTGTACACGGACCTCCACATCCCCGAGGGCACCAAGGGCCGCCTCCCGAAGGAGCGCCGCACCCTTGCGGGGCTCGACGCGGAGGAGATCGAGGACCTCGGCGAGACCGGCAAGCGGCACACGCCGGCCGGCGGCTCGCGCGGGCGCGGTCGGTCGGACGGCGGTCGCTCGGACGGTCGCGGGCGCGGCGAGCAGGGCGGCCGCGGCCGGTCCGGCGGCCAGGGCCGCGGG
>NZ_JAAFAN010000092.1:0-11079 GCF_010287905.1 Cellulosimicrobium composti | reverse complement strand
GGCGGGGCCACGGGGCGGGGGGGGGGGGCCCGCTCTCCCCCCCCCCGCGGCCCCCCCCGCCCGGGGGGGGGGGCCGGGGGGGGCGGGGGCGGGGGGGGGGGGGGCGGGGGGGCGGGGGGGGGGGGCCGCGACCGCGGGCTCCTGCGCAGCCGGGGCCGCGGGCGGCGCCGGCTCCGGCGCGGGCTCAGGCGCGTCGGACGCCGGGCCGAGGCCGAGCTCCGCGAGGAGCGCGTCGCCGGCGGCCGGGTCCTCGTCCGGCGCGAGGAGCACCGCGATGGGGTCGCCCACGGGGACGAGCGTCCCCGCCTCGACGACGAGGGCGTGCACGACGCCGTCCTGGTCGCACTCGATGTCGACGACCGCCTTCTCGGTCTCGACGGTCGCCACGACGTCGCCCGCGGCGATCTTCTGCCCGGCCTCCACGGACCAGCCCTCGAGCGCCGCCTCGTCGGAGTCGGCGGACACGCCGGGCAGTCTCAGGTAGGTTGCCATCTCTCGTCCTCCAGGTCGGGTCAGAGCGCGCGCAGCGCAGCGGCGACGTCGGCGGTGCTCGCGAGCGCCGCCTGCTCCAGCACCTTGGAGATGCTGGGCGACGACTCGGAGCCGTGCACGCGGGTCACCGGGGCGTCGAGCCAGTCGAAGTACCTCCGCTGGATCTCGTCCGCGAGCCACCCGCCGTACGACGTGCCGGCCGAGCCCTGCTCGACGACGAGCACCTTGTTGGTCTTGCGGATCGACTCGCCGAGCGTGTCCCAGTCGACGCTCGCGCGGTCGAGCCAGCGCAGGTCCACGACCTCCGCGTCGACGCCCGCCTCGTCCGCGGCGTCGACGCAGCGCTGGACCATCGACAGGTAGGAGACGACGGTCGCGGCGCTGCCGGACCGGCGGATCGCGGCCTTGCCGACGGGGAGGCAGAAGTCGAGGTCCTTCGGCGCGTCCATGACGGCCTTGTACAGGTCGGCGTCGTGCTCGAGCACCGCGACGGGGTCCTTGAGCCGCATCGCCGCGTTGACCAGCCCGACGTAGTCGAGCGGGGTGGACGGGGCGACGATGCGCCACCCGACGGAGGTCGCGAGGATGCCCGCGGGGTCCATCGAGTGCTGCGAGCCGTAGCCGGTGCCCGTGCCGATCTTGATGCGCAGCAGCAGCGGCATGTCGTGGTCGCCGCCGAACATGTGCCGGGCCTTGCCGATCTGGTTGAAGAGCTGGTCGGCGGCGACCCAGATGAAGTCGGCGTACATGAGCTCGACGACCGGGTAGTAGCGCCCGTCGAGCGCGAGGCCCCCCCCCAGGCCGCTGAACGCGGCCTCGGCGATGGGCGTGCCGAGCGTGCGGTCGGGGAAGTCCGTCCCGAGCCCCTTGGTCGCGCCGCGCGACCCGCCGTTGAGCTTGTGGACGTCCTCGCCCATGACGACGACCCGCTCGTCCGCCGACATGCGGCGGTGCATCACGTCGGCGACGACGTCGACGAACTTGCGCTGCTCGAGCTCCTCGGGCCCGAAGTCCGCGACGTCGCGCACGTCCGCGCCGTCGAGCCCGGACAGGTCGCCACGGATGCCGACGTCGATGAAGTCGGTGTCGGGCCACAGCGCGCGACGGATCTGCTGCTGGCCCGGCTTGCCGCCGGGCATCGGCTCGAGCAGCGAGGCGGAGATCTCCTTCATCGCGGCCTTGGCCCGTGCGCGCACCTGCGCGCACTCGTCCGGGGTGAGGAGCCCGCGCTCCACGACGCGCGCCTCGACGGTCCGGATCGGGTCACGGTCGCGCCATGCCTGCTCCTCCTCCTTGGCGCGGTAGCCGAACGCGCTCCCGGGGAACGGCCCGTTCTGGTGGAAGTAGCGGTACGTGTCCGCCTCGACGATCGTGGGGCCGCCGCCCGCGCGCATGTGCTCGACGGCCTGCTGCATGGCGAGGTAGACGGCGAGCGTGTCCTGGCCGTCGACGCGCCAGCTCTTGATGCCGAAGCCGAGCCCGCGCGCGGACAGGCGCGGGTCGCCGGTCGCCTCCTCGACCGTCGTCGAGACGGCGTACTGGTTGTTCTCGATGAAGAAGCAGACCGGCAGGTCCCAGGCGGCGGCGAGGTTGAAGCTCTCCAGCACCGAGCCGATGTTCACCGCACCGTCGCCGAAGTAGGTGACGGCGACGTTGTCGGTGCCGGAGTGCTTGTCCGCCCAGGCGAAGCCGGTCGCGAAGGGGACGGCGCCGCCCACGATCGCGTTCGTGCCCATGGCCCCGGCCTCCTTCCACTGCAGGTGCATCGACCCGCCACGGCCGCGGCAGTAGCCGTCGGCGAGGCCCGCGATCTCGGACAGGGACCGGTAGAGGACGGTGCGCACGTCGTCGCCGAGCTCGGCGCGCGCGTCGAAGCCGTCCGGCTGGACGTAGCCGAGCGCCTTGGCGAGGAACTGGTGGTGGCCGCGGTGCGAGCCGTTGATCTGGTCCGCCGCGACGAGGGGCAGGACCGAGCCCACGGCGCCGCCCTCCTGGCCGATCGAGGAGTGGGCCGGACCGTTGATGAGCTTCTGCCCGGCGAGCTCGAGGACCTCCTCCTCGAACGCGCGCACGAGGTGGAGCTGGACGAGCATGGTCTCGAGGAGCCGCGGGTCGGCGGCCTTCCAGTCCGCGGTCGTGGTGCTGAGCTCGACCCATGTGGCGGCCGGCTTGAGTGCCTTGGTCTTCGGCATAGGATCGCCTTCCTCGGGCGTGTCGTCCGTCGCGTGACGGGGTGCTGTCCGGCCGAGCCGGCACGAACGGCCCGGACGAGGCGACCCGTGGGCACCGGTGCCCACGCCGTCTCCTCGTCGAGGTCGCTCGTCGCGGGCGTCACCGCCGGCTCGGAGCATGTCGCTGCGCCCGACCATACAGCTACATACATGTATAGTCCAGCCTGGACGTGAACACGGGGGACCTGGCATGACATGTCCGGTTCCGCTAGCGTGGATCGTCTACGGCGCGCCCGACGACGGACGTGACCTTTCGGACCTCGACACCGACGGAACACGATGCCCCAGACACTCGACCGCGACGGTTCGACACCGCTGTACATCCAGCTCGCGAACATCCTGCGCGAGAAGATCGAGGGCGGCGAGTGGGCGGTGAACCACAAGATCCCGTCCGAGAACGAGCTCAACCAGACCTACGGGATCAGCCGCATGACGGCGCGCCAGGTCCTCGCGCAGCTCGCGAACGAAGGACTCATCTTCCGCGTGCAGGGCAAGGGGACGTTCGTCGCCCCGCGCAAGATCAGCACGCGCTCCCCCGCGTACAAGGGCATCCGCGAGCAGCTCGAGCAGATGGGGTACGCCACCTCGACGCAGCTCCTCGGCATGGAGCTCGGCACGCCGCCGAGCAACGTCGCGCGCACGCTCGGGCTGCCGTCGGGGGCGCAGGCCTACACCGTGCGCCGGCTGCGCCTCGTCGAGGACGAGCCGATCAGCCTCCACACGTCCTACATCCCGCAGGCGCTCGCCGAGGACCTCGACCGCCACGACCCCGCCGAGCGCCAGCTGTGCGCGATCCTCGAGGACGCGTACGGCCTGCGCATGGACCACGTCGTCGAGACGCTCGAGACGACGACCCCCTCGGCCGCCGACGCGCGCGTGCTGGGAGTCGGCCGCACCGCGCCGCTCCTGCTGCTCACGCAGCAGATCTCCACCGCGACGGGCACGCCCTTCGAGCACTCGCGCATCCTCTTCCGGGGCGACAAGATCCGCCTCGAGTTCCACTACGACCTCTGACGGGCGCGCGCCGCACGGGGCCCGGGGACCGTCGGTCCCCGGGCCCCGCCGCGTCGGGTGCGTCGTCAGCGCAGGAGCGCCTCCAGCGCGGCCACGTCGACGAGCTTGTCGCTCAGGACGTCGGGGCCGGCCAGCACCGTCGCCGGCAGGTCCGGCTCGCCGAGGTGGTCGACCACGAGCGACGCGTCCGGGAACTCGTCCTCGGTCGTGAACGTGCTCACGGTCACGACGTGCCGCAGCCCGGCGCGGCTCGCGGCCGTCGCGCCCGCGGCGGAGTCCTCGACCACGACGACCTCCTCGGGCGACCGGCCGAGCCGGTCGATCGCGAGCAGGTAGATGTCCGGAGCGGGCTTCTTGGCGGGCACGACGTCCCCGGCGAACACTCCGGCGACGCGCGCGTAGTCCTCCTCGCCGACGACGGACCGCAGGACCGCCTCGACGCTGCGCTGCGCGGACGTCGACGCCACGGCGACCTGCCACCCGGCGTCGAGCGCCTCGTGCACGAGCCGGCGCACGCCGGGGCGCCCCGGCAGCGCGCCCTGCTCGACGAGCTCGACGTAGATCTCGCTCTTGCGCAGGTGCGCCGCTCGCACGGCCTCGTCGAGGTCGCCGCCGCGCGCGAGGTCGACCTCGGGGTGCTCCGCCAGGTACGCCTTGAGGCGCTCCTTGCCGCCGCCGACCCGCAGGAGCGCGGCGTACTCCGTCGCCGACCACTCGATCGGGTGCCCGAGCTCCGCGAACGCCCGGTTGAACGCGACGAGGTGGCCGTCGCGCTCGGTGTCCGCGAGGACGCCGTCGCAGTCCAGGACCAGTGCGCGCGTCATGCGGCCGCCCCCGCCGCGTCCCGGGACGACCCGAAGACCTCGATGTGCGTCGCGATCTCGTCGCGGACGGCGACCAGCACGGCGTCGAACATCTTCACGGGCTCCCACCGGCCGGTGCGCTCGCACTCGTCGAGGTGCTGCTTCGCGGTCCGCATGTAGGCCAGCTTGAGGGCGGTGGAGATGTTGATCTTGGACACGCCGGCCGCGATGAACGCCCGGAAGTCCTCGTCGCGCAGACCCGTGCCGCCGTGCAGCACGACGGGCAGGTCGCTCAGCGCGCGCAGGCTCTCCACGCGGTCGACCCGCAGCACGGGATCGGCGGTGTAGAGGCCGTGCGCGGTGCCGAGGGCGGGAGCGAGCAGGTCCGTGCCGGTGTCGCGCGCGACCTCGACGAGCTGCTCGACGCTGTAGGAGTGCAGGGCCTCGTCGGACCCGACGCCGTCCTCGACCCCCACGATGTTCTCGATCTCCGACTCGACGGCGGCCCCCGCGGCGTGCGCCTCGCGCACGACCTCGGCGGTCTCGCGCCACGCGACGTCGAGGGGCCTGTCGGACGCGTCGAAGAGGACGGACGACCAGCCTTCGGCGAGCACCTCGGTGATGACGGCCCGGTCGGGGCAGTGGTCGAGGTGCAGGGCGACCGGGACGGTCGCCTCCTCGGCCGCGGAGTGCACGAGGCGCGACAGGTGCCGGGCGCCGATGCTCCTCACCGTCTTGACGGACGTCTGCAGGATGACGGGCGACCGCGCGCCCTCGGCGGCCGCGATGACGGCTCGCGCGGAGAGGTCGTCCGCGATGTTGACCGCGGGTACGGCATATCCGCGACGCTGCGCCTCGTCGACGAGGGCCAGGGTCGGGGCGATGGGCATGGATGTCCTCCTCGTGGTGCGACGACGGGGCCTCCGTTGGCCCGACCGCCGTCGGTCGTCCGTGCGCGGCCGCTCACCGGTCACGCACCCGATAACTGGATCGTACTTGTCCAGACCCCTCTATACAAGTATTGCCTAGACGACCGCGCCCACGGCGGCGCGGACCTCGGCCACCGTCGCGAGGAACGCGTCGGGATCCAGGCCTCCGCGACCGAGGAACACGCCGTCCGGCACGTCGCGCAGGTCCCCGCCGGCACCGGCTCGCGCGATCGCGGCGAACGTCCCCGGCCCGGCCGACCCGCCGTAGAGCACGCGCGAGCGCGCGACCCGCTCGTCAACGAGCGTGCGGAGCACGCCCACCGTCCGCAGCACGTGGTCCGCCGGCGCCGGCTCGGCCGCGCCGATGGCCCACGTGGGCTCGTACGCGACGACGACCTCCGCGTCGTCGGGCAGGCCGCCGAACGCCGCGTCGAGCTGGGCGCGCAGGACCGGCTCGGGCTCCGCGCTCCGCTCCGGCTCGCCCACGACGAGGATCGGGACGAGGCCGTGCCCGACGGCGGCCCGGACCTTGCGACCGAAGAGCTCGGGCGTCTCGCCGACGTGCCGCACGCGCTCCGGGTGCCCGACCATGACGTACCGCACGCCGAGCTCGGCGAGCAGCTCCGCGCTCACCTCGCCGGTGTAGGGGCCCTTGGGGTGCGGGGAGACGTCCTGCACCCCCACGTCGGCGCCGGTGCCGGCGAGCCCCTCGGAGAGCACCGTGACGAGCGGGTGAGGGACGCACGCGTAGACCCCGTCACCACCCCCGCGCGCCGCGAGCCCGCTCGCGACGCGCTCGGCCCAGGACCGCGTCTCCGCGAGCCCGAGATAGCCCTTGGTGCTGCACCCGACGAGCGTGCTGGGAAGCATGGTTCCCCTCTCCGCGCCGCCGGCCCGACGACGCTGTCCGTGTCCGTCCGGACATTGTGGCCGCAATAGCCATACGTGTGCAACCATGTACACACAAGTTGGTGGTCGCGCGGACGACGACCTGCACCCGGCCCGGCGCGCACAGGAGCGCAGCCGCCGAGGCGTCGAGACGCACCGCCGCGTGAGGAGGACGGCACACGAATGGGTGGTACACCGCGAGCCGACGCACCACGGCTCGACAGCAAGACCTACGACATGGTGATCGTCGGCGCCGGGATCAACGGCGCCGCGATCGCGCGCGACGCCGCGCTCCGCGGGCTCGACGTCGCGCTCGTCGAGCGCGGCGACTACGGCGGCGAGACGTCGTCGTGGAACAGCCGCCTGATCCACGGCGGCCTGCGCTACCTCGAGCACGGCGAGCTCCGCCTCGTCCACGAGTCGCTGCACGACCGCGAGCACCTGTGGCACGTCGCACCGCACCTCGTCACCCCGCTCCCCTTCGTGGTGCCGCTCTACCGGCACAACCACGTCCCCGGGTGGATGCTCCGCGTCGGCATGGTGCTCTACGACGGCCTGTCGCTGCGCAAGTCGGTGCCGCGCCACCGCGCCATGACGCGCGGCGCGACCCATCTCGAGCTCCCGGGCCTCGGGCTCGACGGGCTCGACGGCGCGGTGCGGTACTACGACGGTCAGGTCGTCTACCCCGAGCGGCTCGTGCTCGAGACCGTCCTCGACGCGTGCCGGCACGGTGCCGACGTGCTCAACCACGCCGAGGTCACCGAGATCCTCGTCGAGGACGGCGCGGCCCGCGGCGTCCGTGTGCACGACGCCGAGAGCGGCGAGGAGCTCGCCGTGCGGGGCCGGTGCGTCGTCAACGCCGCGGGCCCCTGGGTCGACCACCTCGCCCACGGCCTGCCCCTGCCGCGGCAGATCGGCGGGACGAAGGGCACGCACCTGGTCGTCGACCCCTTCCCCGGGGCCCCGGACGCGGCGATCTACTTCGAGGCGCGCAGCGACAACCGGGCCATCCTCGTCATCCCGTGGAACGGCCGCTACCTCATCGGGACGACCGACGACCGCTACGACGGCGACCCCGGTGCCGCGCGCGGGACCCGGGAGGAGGTCGACTACCTGCTGGCGGAGACGAACGCCCTCGTGCCGTCCGCCGGGCTGACGGTCGACGACGTGCTCCTCACCTACTCCGGCGTCCGGCCGCTCCCCCACCGCCCCGGCGCGAAGCCCGGCGCGATCCCGCGCAGCCACCTCGTCGAGACCCACGTCGAGGTGCCGCGGCTCGTGTCCGTCGTGGGCGGCAAGCTCACCCCGCACCTGAGCCTCGGTCGCGAGGTCGTCGACAAGGTCGCCCGCCTGCTCGGCCTCGACGTCCCCGCGTCCACCGCCGCCGACACGCCGCTCCCCGGCGCCCCGAGCACGGGGTCGTGGGAGGACGAGCGCGGGCGCGTGCTCGCGGACCTGCCGTTCCCGGCCGAGGTCGCCGAGCGCCTCGTCCGCGTCTACGGCGCCGTGGCCCGCGAGATCGGCGAGAGCGCACGGCGCGACCCGCGGCTCGCGCAGGTCCTGGGCGAGGGCCGGGGCGCGGTGACGCTCGCCGAGCTCGCGCACGTCGTCGAGCGCGAGCACGCGACGACGCTGACGGACGTCCTGCAGCGCCGCACGATGGTCGGCATCGAGCCCGGGCTCGGCCTGGACGTCGCCGAGGACGTCGCCGACGTGCTCGGCGACGTGCTCGGGTGGGACGCCGAGCGTCGGGACGCGGAGGTCGCGGCCCACCGCACCTACGTCCGGCGCCTGGTCGGCGGCACCGCGGCCGACGACGACGCCGACGAGACCCCGGCCTCCGCGGCGCACGCCGCGTGAGCGCAGCACGACGGGGCGGCACCCACCGGGTGCCGCCCCGTCGTCGTGACCGGTGCGTTCGCGTCAGGCCGCGGCGCCCGGCACCTTGCGCGCCCAGCCCTTGGTCAGCTCGCGCGCCTCGCGCCACCCGGCGTACAGCGTGTCCGCCTGGTCACGGCTCATGCTCGGCTCGAACACGCGGTCCTGCTGCCAGCGGCTCGACACCTCGTCGAGCGAGCCGTAGACGCCCGTCGCGATGCCGGCCATGAGCATGGCCCCGTAGATCGTCGCCTCCTGCACGCGCGGCCGGATCACCGGGATGCCCGTGATGTCCGCGGTCATCTGGCACAGCAGGTTGTTCTTCACCGCCCCGCCGTCGACGCGGATCTCCGGGATGGTGATGTCGGACTGGTCGAGCGCGGCCTGCACGAGGTCGCGCGTCTGGTAGACCATCGACTCCACGCCCGCGCGGATGATGTGCAGGCGGTTCGTCGCGTTGGAGATGCCGACGATCGCGGCGCGCGCGTAGGAGTCCCAGTCGGGCGCCCCGAGGCCGGTGAACGCCGGGACGAGGTAGACGCCCTCCGTGCTCGCGACCTGGCCCGCGTACCACTCGCTGTCCGGCGCGGCGTGGATGAGCTTCATGTCGTCGCGCAGCCACTGCATCGTCTTGCCCATGGCGTACACGACGCCCTCGATCTCGTACGAGATGTCGCCGCCCACGCCCCACGCCGCGGTCGTCGTCAGACCGGGCACGTACGCCGTCGAGCTGCCGGCGTTGATGTTGAGGACGCCCGCGGTGCCGTACGTCATCTTCGCCTGGCCGGGCTTGAACGCGGCCTGGCCGAAGAGCCCGGCCTGCTGGTCGCCCATGTTCGCCGCGATCGGGACGGGGGCCCCGAACGACGGCGCCGCGTCGCCGACGACGGTGTCGGACGGGACGATGCGCGGCAGCATGACGCGCGGGATGCCGTAGATCGAGAGCAGCTCGTCGTCCCAGTCGAGCGTCTCGAGGTTCATCATCATGGTCTCGGCGCCGTTGGAGTAGTCCGTGACGAACGCCTCCCGGCCCGTGAGGTTCCAGACCAGCCACGTGTCGATCGTGCCCGCGAGCAGCTCGCCCTTCTCCGCGCGCTCCTGCGCCCCGGGGACCGCGTCGAGGATCCAGCGGATCTTCGACGCGGAGTAGAAGGCGTCCGGCGTGCGGCCGGTCTTGCTGCGGATGGTCTCGCCGTGCCCCTCCGCGACCCACTGCTCGACGATGTCGACCGAGTGGCGCGAGGCCCACACGATCGCGTTGTAGATGGGCCGGCCGGTGTCCTTCTCCCAGACGAGGGCCGTCTGCCGCTGGTTGGTCAGGCCGATCGCGCTGAGGTCAGCGGGCTGGATGCCCGCCTGGCGCATGGCGGCGCGCATCGTCTCGTACTGGGTCGTGACGATCTCCTGCGGGTCGTGCTCGATCCAGCCGGACCGGGGGTAGTGCTGCGTGAGCTCGGCCTGGCCGAGTCCGAGGACCGTTCCCTCCTCGTCGATCACGAACGTCCGGGCGCTCGTGGTTCCCTCGTCGATTCCGAGGATGTACTTCGTCATGTGCCACACCTCATTGTTGACAGTTCCGAGTGCTGACGCGGGGGTCGTCCACGTCCGGCCGGTCTCCGAGGCGTCGGTGCCCCGGGGCCGGAGATACGTGCCCGACGGCCGCACGCTAGTAGCCAGTACACGTCTAGTCAACTAGTTGTCCGAACCTGTATGTGGTCGTACTATCGACACGACCGCGGGGTGGCCGGCGACGGTGCCGGCTCCAGACAACGACGTGCGCTTCGCGAAAGGTACTCATGGACATCGATCTCTTCTCCCTCCTGCTCTCGCTCGGCGGAGGGTTCGTGGGCGCGGCCCTCGGCGCGCTCCTGGCATTCGTCTTCACCGGCCTGGCTGTGGTGCTCGGCGTCGTAGCCCTCGCCGCGGGTGGTGGCTCGGGCATGCTCGACACCGTCGCGTTCGGGCCGTTCTTCGGCCCGCACGTCGCGTTCGCCGGCGGTGTCGCCGCCGCGGCCTACGCGGCACGGCGCGGCGGCTTCGACGGCAAGGACATCGTCACACCCCTCGCGAGCATCCGACGCCCCGACGTGCTGCTCGTCGGCGCGCTGTTCGGCGCGCTGGGCTACGTGGTGCAGGTCGCGGTCGCCGCGACGCCGTGGTTCGGGAGCCACACGGACACGGTGGCCGTCACGGTGTTCCTCTCGGGCGTCGCCGCCCGGCTCGTGTTCGGCCGCACCGGCCTGCTCGGGGCGGTGCCGCGCACGCCGCAGGGCTGGAAGCGCTTCGCGCCCACGCCCGAGAACCAGTGGATCCCGGGCCAGCAGCGCTTCCGCGACAACACGGTGCTCGGCGCGTTCGCCGGCCTGTTCGCGGCCGGCACGACCGTGCTCCTCGCCGAGAGCTTCCCCGACCTCCAGGGCAGCGCCCACGTGTTCGCGTTCGGCGTCTCCGCGTTCTCGCTCGCGTTCCTCGCGGTCGGGATGCCGGTCCCCGTCACGCACCACATCACGGTCGTCGGCGGTCTCGCCGCCGCCACGTTCCTGCCCGTCGTGGGCAGCACGTTCGCGGCCGTGCTCGTCGGCGCCGCGTTTGCGGTCGTCGCCGCGTGGGGCGCGGAGCTGTTCGCGCGCCTCCTGCACATCCACGGCGACACCCACATCGACCCCCCGGCCGCGACGATCTGGCCCACGAGCCTGCTCGTCCTCGGCCTGGGCAGCGCCCTCGTCTGAGCGCACCCGGCGCGGGGGGGGGGGGGGGGGGGGGGGGCCCCCCCGCCCCCCCGGGGGGGGGGGGGCGCCCCCGCCCGAGCAGGCGAGGGGGAGGCGGCGGACCACCCCCCCCCCC
>NZ_JAAFAN010000091.1:0-11397 GCF_010287905.1 Cellulosimicrobium composti | reverse complement strand
CGTGGCCGGCCCGTCCGCGGGCTGCCGCCGCAGGTCGTCTCGGGCGGCGTCGAGGAGGCCGAGGCCGCCTGGCGCGGGGCGGTGCTCGCCGCCCGGCCGGGCCCCCCGCCCGGGCGGCGCGGGCGGAACTCATCGCGGCGCGAGCCGCACGAGCGGGTACTGCCGGTCGGCCTTGGCCTGGTACCTCGCGATGCGCGGCTGCGCCGTCGCGACGCGCTGCCACGCGCGCTCGCGGCCGGCGCCGTCGAGCACCCGGGCCGTCACGGGGACGGGTGCGCGGCCGGGCAGCTCGACCGCGACGTCGTCGGGGTGCGCCGTGAGGTTGGCGTGCCAGTCCGGGTTGCGGCTGCCGCCCCCGGACGCGACCACGAGGACGGCGTCGCCGTCGTCCGGGAGCCACATGAGCGGCGTCTCGCGCGGCACGCCGCTGCGGCGGCCGACCGTGTGCAGCACGAGGACGTCCATCCCCAGGAACGTGGCCTTGCCGCCGCGGACCTTGCGCACGAGCCGCTCGTTCGAGCGGCGTTGCATCCAGCGCGAGAACCGTCCTGGTGTGCCCGGGACCCGTGCCGTGCCGTCCGTCGTCCGTCGTCCGGTGCTCATCGTCGTGCTCCTCCTGCGTCGGTCCGAAAGTGCCTGCGCGGCCGCGCCCGTCGCGACCCGCCCGTCCGCGCCGTCGTGCCTCGCCCGGGTGGCCGGGGACGACGGCGTCCCTCACCGCTCGTCGAGCACCTCGCCGTCGAGCGCCTCGTGCTCGGTCGTGAGGCCGAGGGTGGCGCCCACGAGCGGGACGTCCCGCGCCGCCTGCGCCGCGACCTGCATCGCGTCGGCCGACTCCCAGCGCCAGATGTCGAGGTACGACCCGTCCTCGAGCCGGACGAGCGTCGCCGCGGAGAACGCGGGGTGCGCCGCGCGCAGCCCCTGGATCAGCGTGCTGCGCTGCTCGAGCATCTGGGCCAGCCGGCCCGTCTCCACCGTGTACCGGTGCGTCCTGACGACGGCCATGGTCGTCTCCTCCCGATCCTGCCCGGCGCCTCTCGCCGGGCACTTCCAGGCTCGTGCCGGGCAGCCGCGTGAACAACGGCCGATCCCGTAACGGTGGTTGCGCCCGGGGTTAACGACCGCGACGATCGTCGGGTGGAGCTGCGCGACATCGAGATCTTCCTGACGCTCGCCGAGGAGCTGCACTTCGGGCGCACCGCGGAGCGCCTGCACGTCTCCGCGCCGCGCGTGAGCCAGGCGATCGCGAAGCAGGAGCGCCGGATCGGCGCTCCCCTGTTCGAGCGCACGAGCCGCCGCGTGACCCTCACGCCGCTCGGCGAGCAGCTGCGCGCGGACCTCGAGGCCGGGTACCGCCGGATCCTCGACGGCGTCGAGTCCGCGACGAACGCCGCACGCGGCGCGCGCGAGACCCTGACGTTCGGCGTGATGGGGCCGATGTGGCAGGAGATCGCGCCCGTCACCGCGCTGTTCCGCCGGCGCAACCCCGACGTCGACCTGCGCATGCGCGAGGTCCGGCTCGACGAGCCGTTCCGCCTCCTGCGCGACGGCGAGGTCGACGTCGCGCTCCTGTGGCTGCCCGTCGAGGAGAAGGACCTCGCCGTCGGGCCGGTGACGTTCGCGGAGCCGATCGTGCTCGCCGTGGGCCGCACGCACCCGCTCGCGACGCGGTCGTCCGTGCCCGTCGCCGAGCTCGCGGAGCACACCGTGCTCCCGTCGGGCCTGCCCGTGCCCGACTACTGGGAGGACGCCGTGAGCCCCGTGCCGCGCAGCGACGCCGACCGCGGCGGCGCGACGCCGACGCGCGAGGAGGTGCTGTGGCGCGTCATGTCCGGCGACGGCGTCGCGTTCGCGTGCGCGCAGGGCATCCGGTACCTCGAGCGCTCCGACGTCGCGTACGTGCCGATCGACGAGGCACCGGTCCTGCGCTGGGGCCTCGTGCGCCGCACCGGGCCGATCCCGCCGCTCGTCGCGGAGTTCTCGCAGATCGCCGCGGAGCTCGGGCCGCTCACGCTCGCGCTCGACCTCGAGCCGGCCGGGTCGACCGGCCGGCCCTGAGCCGCGCGCGTCAGGCGCGCTGCTGGATGCGGATCTCGTTGCCCGCGGGGTCGCGGAACGCGCAGTCCCGCACGCCGTACGGCTGGTCGACCGGCTCCTGCACCACCTCGGCGCCCGCGGCCTCGATCCGGGCGAACGTCTCGTCGACGTCCGGCGTCGCGAGGTTGACGCCGAAGTAGGCACCCTTGGCGACGATCTCCAGGAGCGCGCGCTTGTCGTCGTCGGTCAGACCCGGCGTCGCGGCCGGCGGGTGGAGCACGATCGACGTGTCCGGCTGGTCGGCCGGGCCGACGGTGATCCACCGCATCCCCTCGTAGCCGACGTCGTTGCGGATCTCGAAGCCGAGCACGTCGCGGTAGAACGCGAGCGACGCGTCGGGGTCCGTCTGGGGCAGGAAGCTGGAGTTGATGGTGAGTTCCATGCCCTCGACGCTAGGACCGGCGCGAGGCCCGCGCTTCTCGATTCCTGACCGGTCGCGTCACGCGGCGCGCGACGCACGCCGGCATGCCGTCCAGCCGCTCGGCGGGGGCCTCCGCGCGGGTGGTGGCCGCCGTCCCGGGCGCGACCCGCGCGCCGCCCGGCACGACGCCGTCGTCCGCGGCCTCGGCCGCCCGCCGCCGGTACACGCTCGGGGGCGTCCCCACGAGCTCGGTGAAGCGCGTGCTGAACGTCCCGAGCGACGAGAACCCCACCGCGAAGCACACGTCCGTGACGCTCAGGTCGCCGCGCCGCAGGAGCGCCTTCGCGCGCTCGATCCGCCGCGTCATGAGGTACGCGTAGACCGTCTCGCCGTACGCGGCGCGGAACTCGCGGCTCAGGTGGCCGGCGGACACGTGCACGCCGGCCGCGAGCGCCGCCACGTCGAGCGGCTGCGCGTACTCGCGGTCGATCCGGTCCCGGACGCGCCGCAGCCGCGCGAGGTCGCGCAGGCGCTGGTCGTCGGGGAGGGTGGCCACGCCTCGATCGTGCCACGGCCCTACCGTGGTCCTCATGCCGAGCGACGTCCCCGCCGCGCGCCAGGCCGTGCGGGTCCTGGCGTACCTCGCCGCGCAGGCCGGCCCCTCGCCCGCGGCGGCCGTCGCGCAGGGCCTCGGGCTCCCCCGCTCGACCGTCTACCACCTGCTGTCCGTGCTCGTGGACGAGGGGTTCGTGACCCACCTCCCGGAGGAGCACCGGTACGGGCTCGGGACGGCCTCGCTCGCCCTCGGGTCCGCGTACGCGCGGCAGGCGCCGCTCGCCCGGCTCGCGCGGCCCGTCGTCGCGCGCCTCGTCGAGACGACGGGCGAGAGCGCGCACCTCGCCGTCCTCAACGGTCGCGAGGTGCTCTACCTCGTCGAGCAGCGCGCGCCGCGCCGCCCCACGCTCGTGACCGACGTCGACGTCCGGCTCCCCGCGCACCTCACCGCGAGCGGGCGTGCGGTCCTCGCGGGTCTGCCCGCCGCGCAGGTCCGCGCGCTCTTCCCGAGCGCCGCCGCGTTCGCCGACCGCACGGGCGTCGGGCCGCAGTCGCTGAGCGCGCTGCGCGACGTCCTGCGCGGCGTGCGCCGGCGCGGCTGGGCCGAGGAGGACGGCGAGGTGACGCCGGGCCTCGCGTCGGTCGCGCAGGCCGCCGTCGACCACACCGGCCTGCCCGTCGCGGGCATCGCCCTCACCTTCTGGTCCGACGACGCCCCGCCGGCCCGGCGCGCCGAGCTCGCCGCCGCCGTCGGGCACGCCGCCGCAGAGGTGAGCCGCCGGCTCGGCGTACGTCGGCCGCAGTAGCGCCGCCGAGCATGCGGTCGTGGCTCGTCCGGTCGTCGCGACGCGCCACAACCGCATGGTCGGCTCGTGGGATGCGGGGATCGGGGGCGAGGAGGACAGTGGGCATTGCGACCCTCGACGAACCGGACTACTTTTTTCGGTGTGCCGAACTTTGCTTCCCGGATAGCCGGAACCTGCCTCCGGCGCGCGGCAGCCGCCGCGTGCGCGGGCGCGCTCGCGCTCGGGGCGTGCTCGGCCGGGACGGACGCCGGGACGCCCCCGCCCGACGACGGACGGCCCGTCGTGCTCACGACGTTCACCGTGCTCGCGGACATGGCCGAGAACGTGGCGGGCGAGCACCTGCGCGTCGAGTCGATCACCAAGGTCGGCGCCGAGATCCACGGCTACGAGCCCACGCCCGGCGACGTCCGCCGGGCGACCGAGGCCGACCTGGTCCTCGACAACGGCATGGGACTGGAGGCGTGGTTCGCGCGCTTCGTCGCGGACCTCGACGTGCCGCACGTCGTCGTGAGCGAGGGCGTGGACCCGATCCCCCTCGGCGACGACACCGCCGAGGAGTACCGCGGCAAGGACAACCCGCACGCGTGGATGTCGCCCGTCCAGGCCCAGCACTACGTCCGGAACATGGCGGACGCGTTCGCGGAGCTCGACCCGGCGCACGCCGACGACTACGCCGCCAACGCCGCCGCGTACTCCGCCGAGCTCGCCGCGGTGCACGACGAGCTGACCGCCGCGCTCGACGCGCTGCCCGCGACCCATCGCGCGCTGGTGACGTGCGAGGGCGCGTTCCCCTACCTCGCGCGCGACGCGGGGCTGACCGAGCAGTACCTGTGGGCGGTGAACGCCGAGCAGCAGGCCACACCGCGCTCAGTCGTCGCCGCCATCGAGTTCGTCGAGGAGAACGACGTGCCGGCCGTGTTCTGCGAGTCCACCGTCTCCGACAAGGCGATGCGCCAGGTCGCGCTCGAGTCGGGCGCCGCGTTCGGCGGGACGCTCTACGTCGACTCGCTGTCCGCGCCCGACGGCCCCGTCCCGACGTACCTCGACCTCCTGCGCCACGACGCGGAGACGATCGTCGCGGCACTGACCGGCGCGGGCGGCGACGCGTGAGCGCGGGCGGACGGGCGGCGTCGGGCACGCCCGCGATCGACGTGCGCGACCTCACCGTGCACTACGGCGACGTGCTCGCGCTCGACGGCGCGACGCTCGCGCTCGGCTCGTCGCACGGGCCGGGCACGGTGTGCGGGCTCGTGGGCATGAACGGCTCGGGCAAGTCGACGCTGTTCAAGGCCGTCATGGGCATGGTGCGCCCCGACCGCGGCACCGTGCTGCTCGACGGCGCACCGCCCGCACGCGCCCGCCGCGCCCAGGCGGTGGGCTACGTGCCGCAGAGCGAGGACGTGGACTGGGCGTTCCCGCTCAGCGTGCGCGACGTCGTCATGACGGGGCGGTACGGCTACCAGGGCTTCACGCGGCGCACCCGGCCGGCCGACCGGGAGGCGGTCGAGCACGCGCTGGAGCGCGTGGATCTCGCCGACCTCGCCGACCGGCAGATCGGCGCGCTCTCGGGCGGGCAGCGCAAGCGCGCGTTCGTCGCGCGCGGGCTCGCGCAGGGGGCGACGCTCCTCCTGCTCGACGAGCCGTTCGCGGGCGTCGACAAGCGCACCGAGGCGACGATCACCGCGCTCCTGCGCGAGCTCGCGGCCGGCGGCGCGACCGTGCTCGTCTCGACGCACGACCTGCACGCGCTGCCCGAGCTCGCCGACGAGGCCGTGCTGCTCCAGCGGCGCGTCCTGCTGCACTCGACGCCCGCGGAGGTGCTGCGGCCCGAGAACCTCGCGCTCGCGTTCGGCGTGGAGGTGGCCCCGTGAGCGACCTCGCCGCCGCACTCCTCGAACCGCTGTCGTTCGAGTTCCTGCGCACCGCGCTCGCCGTCACGGTCACCGCCGGGATCGTGTGCGGCGTGCTGTCGTGCTGGCTCGTGCTCGTCGGGTGGTCGCTCATGGGCGACGCCGTCTCGCACGCCGTGCTGCCCGGCGTCGCGCTCGCGTACGTGGTGGGGGCGCCGTTCGCGCTCGGCGCGCTCGTGTTCGGGCTGCTCGCGGTGCTGCTCATCGGCGCGGTGCGCGACACGTCGCGCGTCAAGGAGGACGCCGCGATCGGCGTCGTGTTCACGACGCTGTTCGCGCTGGGCCTCGTGCTCATCTCCGTGACGCCGAGCCAGACGGACCTCAACCACATCCTGTTCGGCAACCTGCTCGGGGTGTCGCGCGCCGATCTCCTGCAGGTGCTCGTGCTCGGCGCCGTGACGCTCGCCGCCGTCGTGCTCAAGCGGCGCGACCTCACGCTCTACGCGTTCGACCCGACGCACGCCCACGCGATCGGCCTCTCACCGCGCCGGCTCGGGGCGCTGCTGCTCGGACTGCTCGCGCTCACGGTCGTCGTCGCGCTCCAGGCCGTGGGCGTCGTGCTCGTGGTCGCGCTGCTCATCACGCCCGGCGCGACGGCCTACCTGCTCACGGACCGCTTCTCCCGCATGCTGTGGATCTCGCCGCTCGTCGCGGCGGTGTGCGGGGTCGTGGGCATCTTCGTCAGCTACTACCTGGACACCGCGTCCGGCGGGACGGTCGTGGTCGCGCTCGGCGTGGTGTTCGCGCTCGCGTACCTGTTCAGCCCGCGGCACGGCCTCGTGGGCGCGCGGCTCGCAGCGGCCCGGCGGCGTCGGCGCGTCCGCGCCTGACCCGCGCGGCGCGGCCCGCCCGGCGTGCCGGACGCGTCGCCCCCGTGCGCTGTGTGCGAAATCTCCAGGAAATCGCCCCCGATTCCCTGGTGCTTCTCAGGTTCGACCGGGAGACTGGTCGGCATGTCAGCGAGGACGAGCGAACCCACGACGCCGCAGCGCACGCGTCCGTCCGCCCGGTTCGCCGCGGCGAGCCTGCTCGCGCTGGCCATGATGCTCCCGATGTGCTCCACGGCGACCGCCGCCGAGGTCCAGCAGCTCATCGCGGACGCGCAGGTCCAGACAGAGTCGATCGGCGACGACCTCGACCGCGTGCACGCCCAGCTCCCCGCCCTCCACCCCGTGCTCCGCAACGACGTCCTCGACGCCGTCGAGTCGGTCGAGGCCGCGACGGACGAGGCGCGCTCCGCGCTCGACCGCGCGACCGACGGCGACGAGGCCGCGGACGGCCGGGCCGCCGTCGCCCTCGCCGACGCCCAGGTCGCCCTCGACGCGGCGGCCGCGCAGCTGCGCCACGTGACCGCGCTCGCGCACGACGCGGGCGAGGGCGTCGCCGTGACGCTGGAGCGGCTCCAGGCGCACATCGACGCGCTGCGCGGCGAGACGAGCCGCGCGGGGGCCTGAGCCTTCCCCGCACCCGGGTGTGGCAGTTAGTCCGAATGATTCCGCTTGTCCGTTTTTCACGGACAACGGGGAGAACTCCCCCTGTTCAGACACATACGCCATGCCCCACAATGAGGGCCGCAGTCGCGCGGACCGACCCGTCCGCGCCGGACTCGACCACGTCGGCCCCATCAGAAAGCAGAAGAGACCCATGGCCCAGCAGTACCCCACCGCTCCCCAGGCCCCCGCCGGCTACGCCGCCCCGATCGAGGACCCGGGCAAGACCCTGGGCATCGTCGGCTTCGTCCTCGCGTTCGTCTTCGCGATCGCCGGCATCGTCGTCAGCGCGATCGCCCGCAAGAAGAGCAAGGAGGCGGGCTTCGACAACCAGCTCGCCAAGTGGGGCCTCATCCTCAGCATCGTCTTCACGGTGCTCGGCGCGATCGGCTTCATCCTCTACATCGTGGCGATCGCGGCGCTCGTCGCGAACGGCGAGGTCACCACGTACTGACCCCGCGCGCTCCCGGCGGCCGCCGTCCCGCACGGGGCGGCGGCCGTCGCCGTCCCCGGGCGGTTCCGCCTGCCCTGGCCGCCCGACGCCGTGCGGTCCGCACGCCGTCGGACGGGTCGCGGAAGATCCGCGGTCCCGGCACGGTTGAGACGGCGCACGACCGCGCCGCCGGTGGACCACCGGCCCGCCGACGGCCGCCCGACCGCAGGAGCAGACGATGAGCGACGACACCACTTCCCCGCACCCGACGCCGTCCGGCACGCCGCCGACCGGTGCCCCCGACCCCGCCGCGGTCGAGCTGGGCCTCGACACGTTCGGCGACGTGACCGCCGGACCCGACGGCACGCTCCTCAGCGGCGCGCGCACGATCCGCGACGTCGTCGAGGAGGCCGAGCTCGCCGACCAGGTCGGGGTCGACTTCTTCGGCGTCGGCGAGCACCACCGCGCCGACTTCGCCGTGAGCGCGCCCGAGGTCGTGCTCGCGGGCATCGCGACGCGGACCTCGCGCATCCGCCTCGGGTCCGCGGTGACCGTGCTCAGCTCCGACGACCCGGTGCGCGTCTTCGAGCGCTTCTCGACGCTCGACGCGCTGTCCGGCGGGCGCGCGGAGGTCATCCTCGGGCGCGGGTCGTTCATCGAGTCGTTCCCGCTGTTCGGCTACGACCTGGCGGACTACGAGGTGCTGTTCGAGGAAAAGCTCGACCTCTTCGTCCGCCTCCTCGACGAGGGTCCGGTCACGTGGTCGGGCACGACGCGCCCGGGCCTGACCGACCAGGAGGTGTGGCCCAAGACCGAGGGCGGGCGCCTGCGCACGTGGGTCGGCGTGGGCGGCTCGCCCGAGTCGGTCGTGCGCACCGCGCGGCACGGCCTCGGTCTCATGCTCGCGATCATCGGCGGCGAGCCCGAGCGGTTCCGCCCCTACGTGGACCTGTACCACCGCGCCGTCGAGGAGTTCGGCAACCCGGCGCTGCCCGTCGGCGTGCACTCCCCCGGCCACGTCGCCGAGACGGACGAGCAGGCGCAGGAGGAGGTCTACGAGCACTTCGCCGCGATGAACAACCGGATCGGCCGCGAGCGCGGCTGGCCGGCCTACCACCGCGGCCGGTTCGCCCACGACGTGCGCGACGGGTCGCTCTACGTGGGGTCGCCCGAGACGGTCGCGCGCAAGATCGCCCGGACCGTCCGCCTCCTGGGCGCGGGCCGGTTCGACCTCAAGTACTCGGCCGGGACGCTCCCGCACGCGGCGATGCTGCGCAGCATCGAGCTCTACGGCACGCAGGTCGTCCCGCGCGTGCGCGAGCTCCTCGCGGAGGGCTGACCCCCCCGCCCGCCCGGCCGAACACGGGGTTGCTGTTGTTATCCGGCCTATGACGGCACCAACCCCGTGCTCGACGGCGAGGAAGCCCGTGCTCGGCGGGTCGGGTCCGCTGGTCGGGTCCGCTGGTCGGGTCCGGGTCGGGTCCGCTGGCCGGGTCGTCAGCGCCCGGCCGCGCGGAGGGCCGCCGCCTCGAGGTCGGGCGGGACGCCGACGGCGGGGCGGTCCGTGCGCTGCGGCGTCGTCTCTCCCGCGGCGTCGAGCGCGCGGAGCCACGCCCACGTGTCCTCGACGGTCTCGCGGACGTCGCGCGTGCGGAGCCCGAGCGCGTGCGCACGTGCCGTGTCCGAGCCGTGCAGCGCGTCGTGCAGGTCGCCCGGCGGGAGCCACACCGGGAGCTGGCTCCACGGCTCGATCCCCGCGGCGAGCACGGCCTCGGGCTCGACCCACACGAGCTCGGCGGGCGGGTTCCCGGCGGCCGCCGCGTCGGCTGCCGTCGCGGCGACGCACGCGGCGAGCAGCTCGCCCATGGTCGTGTGCCCCGGCGCGCTGACGACGTCGATCGGCCCGGACGCGCCCGCGAGCGCCGCGTCGAGCGCGAACGCGGCGAGGTCGCGTGCGTCGACGTACTGCAGCGGGAGGTCGGCCGGCCCGGGCGCGAGCACGGGCCCGCCGCGCGCGATCCGGCGCAGCCACCACGGCAGCCGGCCGACGTTCTCGCGCGGGCCCAGGACCAGCCCGGCGCGCAGCAGGATCGCGCGGTCCCCGAGCGCGTCGGTCGCGGCGATCTCGGCACCGCGCTTGGCGCGCGCGTAGTCGTCGTGGGTGGTGTCGTCGGGGTCGCCGTCGACCAGGTCCGCGGACTCGTCGGCGCCGCGCGCGGTGGGCAGCGGGTACACCGAGCGCGACGACACGTAGACGTACCGGTCGTCGCCGGGGAGCCGGCCCGCGAGCACGCGCGCGGCGTCGCGCACCGCCGCAGGCGCCCACGACCACGTGTCGACGACGACGTCCCACTTCTGCGGGACGTCGTCGTCCTGCAGCGCGTCGAGGCCGTCCGGCCGGGTGCGGTCGCCCACGAGCTGCCGGACGCCGTCGGGCACGGGCGCGCGGCCCCGGTTGAGGACGGTGACGTCCCAGCCGCGCCCGAGCGCGTCGTCGACGACGGCGCGCCCCACGAAGTCGGAGCCGCCGAGGACCAGGAGCCGAGTCATGCGCCTACCTTGGCGCCTCGCGGGCCCGCTTGCAGCCCGTTACGCCGCGGGCAGAGGGGCGGCCGCTCGTCGCCGGGCGGTCAGTCGGGGTCGGTCGGGTCGAGGGGCGCCTCGGGGTCGAGGTTGACGACGCCGCGCCGCCAGTAGCCGCGGACGTCGAGCCGGTCCGGGCGCACCCCGGAGCGGCGCAGGTCGCGGCGCACCGCCGCGAGGTCGGTCGCCTCGCCCGCGCCGACCACGTGCTCGTCGGCGTCGAGGTGGCCGAGCGCGCGGACCGCCTCGGCGAGCTGGCCCGGCCCGTCGGTCCGGTAGAGGATCTCGACGCTCGCCCGCCCGAGCTCGGCCTCGACGAACGCCTCGTCGACGGCGTCGCCGATCTCGACGATCGCGGTCACGGGCACGTCCGGCCCGACGGCGTCGACCCACCGCGCGAGGGCCGGGAGCCCGGTCTCGTCCCCGACGAGCAGGAGCCGCCCGACGCCGTCCGGCACGCCACGTGTCGTCGACGGCCCGGCGAGCACGACCTCGTCGCCGGCCGCGGCGCGGGCCGCCCAGGCCGATGCCGGCCCGCCGGGCTCCCCGGGCGGGGCGCCGGGGACGTCGTCGCCGTGCAGGACCCAGTCCACGTCGACCTCCGCCACGCCGTCGACGACGCGCGTCGCGCGCACGGTCATCTCGCGCGAGATCGAGACGACGCCGGCCGGGCGCTGCAGCGCGCCGTCGGCCGTGAGCGTGGGCGCGTGCAGGACGCCCGTCGCCGGGTCGGGCAGGAAGACCTTCACGTGGTCGTCGGGGCCGGGCGCGGCGAGCGTCGCGAGGCCGTGCCCGCCGCTGGTGCCGTGGTCGCCCGGGCGGGGTGCGCCGTCGGCCGTGGGGTCCGCGTCGCGGAACGTGATGCGTCGCAGCGCGTCGGACGTGCGCCGGACGGCGTGGACGCGGACGCGGCGCGGGACGGGGGCGAGACGGGTGCGGGGTCGATCGGGCACGTGGAGATTGCACCACGACCCGCCCGCCCGCGCCGAGAACGGGGTTGGGGTGGTGGTACGGGGGGGGGCGGCCGCACCCCCCGGGGGGGGGGGGGGCGCGGGCGGGGGGGGGGGGGGGGCGCCGGGGGGCCCCGAGCCGCTGCGCGTCCCACCCGACGAACGGCGTGAGCGCGAGCGCCGTCGCGCGCCGGTGCAGCCCCGGCTGCTCG
>NZ_JAAFAN010000090.1:0-11625 GCF_010287905.1 Cellulosimicrobium composti | reverse complement strand
GGGGGGGGGGGGGGGGGGCGCTGGCCCCGGCCCCCCGCGCCGGCGGGGGGGGGGGGGGGCCCCCCCCCCCCCCCCCCCCCCGGCCGGGCCCCCCCCCGGGGGGCCCCCGCCCCCCGCCCCGCCCGCCACCGGACGGGCTCAGCTGTTGAGGATCTCCTCGATCTTCGCGTCGAGCTCCGCCGCGACGGTCTTCACGTCGTCGCCGTTGGCGATCTTGGTGAAGGCGCTCTGGAGCACGTTCTGCGCCTCGACGTCGGCCCACTTGGGCGACGCGGGGGTGAGGCGCGTGTTCGCCGCGGCCGCGACACCGGCCTGGGCGATCGGGTTGTCCTGCGGGACGGCGCTCGCGAGCGAGACCTTGGCCGGGATGAGGCCGTTCTCGGCGAGGATCGTCTGGTACTCGTCGCTCATCATGATCTCGAACGCCTTGAACGCGAGCTCCGGGTTGTTCGACTTCTGCGCGACGGCGATGTTCGAGCCACCGGCGAAGACCTGCGCCGTGGTGCCGGCCTCCTTGCCCGGGAGCGGGAACGCCGTGAGGTCGCCGCCGTAGGTCGACGCGCAGCCGGGGACGCCGTCCGGCGTCTCGGGCTCCTCGGGGGCGTTGATGGACCACTGGATCCACGTCGGCGCCGAGAGGAACGCGACCTTGCCCTCGCAGAACGGCACCTGGAGGTCGGTCTCCTGGCCGTCCTTCGGCGCGAGCGACGCGTTCGTCATGAGGTCCTGGACCTGCGCGAGGCCGGCGAGGCCGCCCTCGCTCGAGAAGCCGCCCTCCCACTCGCCCGCGTCGTTCTGCTCGGCGATGAAGCCGCCGTTCTCCCAGATGAACGGGAGCGCGTTGTACCAGTCCTGGCCGGGCCAGTACACGCCCGAGCGGCTGTCGGTCTTGAGCGACTTTCCGAGCTCGACGTACTCGTCGAGGGTCGCCGGGACGGTGATGTCCGAGCCGATGGCCGACGGCGAGTAGAACACGGCGCGCGAGCCCGCGTAGTACGGCAGCGCGTAGTGCTTCTCGTCCCAGTCGCCGGCCTCGACGAAGCCCTTGAGCAGGTCGTCGCCGCCGAGGGACTGGAACTCCTCCTCCGTGATCTCACGGAAGAAGCCCGCGGACGTGAACGCCGGGGACTGCGTGTTGCCGACCTCGACGACGTCCGGGCTGTCGGAGCCGGAGAGCGACGTCGTGAGCTTGTCGACGAGGCCGGTCCAGGACTGCTCCTCGATCGTGAGGGTGCTGCCCGGGTTCTCCTCCTCGAACGTCGTCTTGAGGTACTCGCGAGCGGCGTCGGGCGTGTCCGAGCCGTTGAGCCAGACGCGGATGTCGCCGGTGGCGGCCTCGCCCTCGCCGGAGCCGTTGTCGTTGCCGCCGGTGCTGCAGGCGGTGAGCGCGAGTGCCAGGGTGATCGTGGACGCCACGGACGTGGCAACGAGGCGGTTCCTCTTCACTGGGTGCTTCCTCTCGGTGTTTCTTGGTGGCGGCGTCGGTGACGCCACCGGAGGTGTGGCAGGAGTCCTGCGTAATCGAGATCGTGCAGGGGTACTGCGTCCTGGGGGTACTGCACTGGGGGTCCCAGGGGGTTCGTGGGGGCAGGGCGCGAGCCGTGCCCGGTCGGGCTGCGGGGTCAGTGCGAGCGTCGTCGGCTCATGAGACTCCCAGCTGTCCGGACAGGACGAGGACGGCGGCCCCAGCGAGGACGACGTCTTCGTCGAGCGTCGCCATCCGCACCTGGAGCCCGCTGCCGATGACCGGCATCGTGCGCGCGCGGATGGTCTCGAACGCCGCCTCGCGCAGGGGCCCGTCGAGCAGGTCCGCCGGACCGCTGATGAGCACCTCCGCGAGGTTGAGCGCGCTGACGACAGGCGCGAGGGCGATGCCCAGCGTCCTGCCCACCGACGCCAGGACGGCGTCGGAAGCCTCGGTGTCGAGCCCGTCGGTCGCACGGCGCAGGGCCGGGACGGACAGGACGGTCTCCAGGCAGCCGCGGCGCCCGCAGGCGCACGGCTCGCCGTCGTCGACGACGGTGACGTGGCCGAGCTCGCCGGCCGCGTCCGCGTGCCCCCGCACGCGCGCGCCGTCGACCATGATGCCGGCGCCCACGCCCTCGCCCACGGTGAGCACGAGCAGTCCGTCGCCCGCCGCTCCGCCGAAGGTGAACTCGCCGAGCGCGGCGATGTTCGCGTCGTTCGCGACGTGCACCGCGAGCCCGAGCCGCTCGGTGAGCTGCGCGGCGAGCGGCACGTCGTACCAGCGGCGGTTGGGCGCCTCGATGACGCGGCCGTCGGCGTCGACGACGCCCGGCGAGCCGATCCCGACGCCGATCACCGGCTGGGTCGCGGACGCGATGAGCCCGCGGCAGAAGCGCGTGAGGAGGTCGACGAGCTCGGTGCCGGTGCGACCGTCGACCGTGAGGCTCTGCCGCACGACGAAGTCGCCGGTGAGCGTGAGGACGGCGCCGCGCAGCACCTCGTCGTCCGTGAGGTCGACGGACACGATCTGGTACGCGCTCGTGCGCATCCCGACGAGGATCGCGGGCTTGCCGACGCGCTGCCCGGGGCGCACGCCGAGCTCCTCGACGAGGCCCTCCGCGATGAGCACGGAGACGAGGTCGGAGATCGTCACCCGGGTCAGCGACGTGGCGCGCGCGAGGTCGGCGCGCGACGTCGGCCCCTCGTGGAAGAGGTGCTGCAGCACGAGGGACCGGTTGTGGGCCCGAGCGTGCTCGGGCAGCACCTTCGAGGTAGGCCTGAGCCCTGTGCTCAGGCGCCTCCTCGGTGCGCCGGTCCCGGTGACTGCCGTTGTCATGTTTGTTAGTAGACTGCCTTTACTAAGTGCGTGTCAACTTCCGTCGGGCTTCGTGATCGAAACGTTGCCGTCCGGCCCGGCGCGCGGGACCTCGGTCCCGACGCGGCCCACCCGGCGCAGCCCGGCCTGCCCCGACCTCAGCGGGCGTCGATCCACCCGCGCGCGCCGGCGTGCTCGACCGAGCGCGACGCGACCCGGACGGCGTGCTCGAGCGCGGCGCGCCACGACGCCCCGGTCGCGACCCGCGCCGCGAACGCGCCGTGGACCACGTCGCCCGCCCCGAGCGTGTCCACGACCCGCGCGGGCCCGGGGACCGCGATCTCGTACCGCTCCCCCGCCTCGAGGACCTCGACGGCCCGCGGCCCGCGGGTCCGCGCGACGAAGCGCGGGCCGAGCGCCGCGAGGGCGTCGAGCACGCCCTCCTCCCCGACGCCCGGCGGGCGGAGGTCGGCCGACGCGACGACGGCGTCGCACAGGCCGATCATCTCGGCCGCGTCGGGCTTCCACGAGCCTGCGTCGAGCACGACGGCGGCGCCCCGCTCGCGCGCCCGCCGCGCCACCGCGAGGGCGAGCCCCGGCAGGTGTCCGTCGAGCAGCACGACGTCGCCCGGGCCTGCGTCGTCGAGGAACGCGACGGCGTCGGGCAGGCCGGTCCCCCGGGTGCCGACGGCGAGGTCGCCGAACCCGGACGCGTTGGTGCTCACGACCGCGCGCTCGCCCGTCGCGCGCGTGACGAGCACGGTCGAGACGGCGGGCTGGCCCGCGCCCGGGTCGTCGCCCGCGACGTCGACGAGGTCGACCCCGCTCGTCGCGAGCTCGCGCCGCACGACGTCGGCGAGCGGCCCACCGCCCACCGCCGTGACGAGGGTCGTGGGGACGCCGAGCGCGACGGCGGTCGCGGCGGCGTTGGCGGCCGGGCCGCCGAACGTCGCGGAGAGGGACCGCGCGACGACCTTCTCGTCGGGCGCGGGGAGGGCGTCGACGACCTGGACGACGTCGAGGGTCACGAGTCCGCAGCACACCAGCACGCGCCCATCCTGCCGTGGCGACGCCGTCCACCGGCGTCGCGCTGCGGTTGTGTCACGGCCAGTTCACAAGACGGTCACGATGTCCGGATGCGTGTCCGGTTCGCGCGCTTGGCCCCCTACTCTCGCAGCATGCGGACCACTCGCCCCCTCGCCGTCGTCGCGTCCCTCCTGCTGGGCGGGGCGCTCCTGGCGGGCTGCTCCGCGGCCCCGGACGGCGCGGCGTCCTTCGCGGGCGACGGCGGCGGGGGCGTCACGGCGCACAGCGAGGCCGGCGCGGCCGACGAGGGGTCGTCGGGCATCGCGCCCGCGTCCGAGGACGCGGCGTCGCAGGGCGACCGGGAGGTCGTCACGACCGGCTCCGTGACGGTCGTCGCCGACGACCCGGCCACGGCCGCGGAGCAGGTCGCGGAGCTCGCGGAGAGCGCGGGCGGCCGCGTGGAGAGCCGGCGCCAGTCGGAGCCCGACGGCGACGCGCGGGCGAGCGCGGAGCTGACGATCCGCGTCCCGGCGGCGCAGACCACGGCGACGGTCGACGCGCTCGAGCAGGTCGGCGACGTCCGGGACCTGTCGATCGAGGCGGTCGACGTCACGGGGACCGCGCGCGACCTCGACGCCCGCGTGGCGGCGCTCACCACGTCGGTCGAGCGGCTGCGCACCCTCATGGGCGACGCGGCCTCGACCGAGGACCTGCTCGCGGCCGAGCAGGAGCTCACGACGCGGCAGGCCGAGCTCGAGTCGCTCCAGTCCCAGCGCGCGGCGCTCACGGACCAGGTGACGATGTCGACGCTGCACGTCTCGGTCGTGCAGGTCGCCGTGACGGAGAAGCTGGCCCCGGGCGGCTTCCTCGGCGGACTGCAGAACGGCTGGAACGCGCTGCTCGCCACGCTCAACGGGCTCGTCGTCGTCCTCGGCGCGCTGCTGCCGTGGCTCGTCGTCGCGGGCGTCGTGCTGCTCGTCGTGCGCTGGGTGCTGCGCCGCGTCCGGCGCCGCGCGCAGGACGGAGGGACGCCGCCCACGCCCGGGACGGACGCCCACGGGCCCGAGGACGGCCCCGGCGCGCCGTCGGCCGACCGCGAGCCCGTCGGGGCGTCCACGCGTGAGTGAGCGCGTGCCCGGCGCGGGCACCGCGGGCCGGGTCGCCCGGCTGTGGTCCGACGACGCGCCCGGCACCGCGACGCCGGCCGGGCACCTCGTGACGCGCGAGTGCGTGCACTGGGACACCGTCGGCCCGCACTCGTCGCCGCACCACGTCAACCCGCAGGCGCGGGTGCAGTGGCGGGTGCACCTCGACGGGACGGACGCCGCGGACGACGTCTACTGCGACGACCCGGGGGCGCCGGTCCTGGCGGCCGGCGACGCGACGGAGATCGTCGTGCGGGGGCGACGCCTGCGGGTCGAGTGGCTCGACGGCGACGACGCGGCGGCCGCGTGGGAGCGGCACGGCTGGTGACGTGGGCCACGATGGCGGGACGCACGGGTGCGGGGACGACGACGGCCCGCACCCGGGAGGGGTGCGGGCCGTGGCCGCAGGGGTGGAGGTGCGGGGAATCGAACCCCGGTCCGGTGACGCCGATCGAGGACTTCTCCGGGCGCAGTCTGCTGTCGTTTTTCTCGGCCCCCGCACTCACGCAGACAAGGTGCGGACGGGCTCAGTCACCTGAAAGTCCCCGTAGCCCCGGTGACGAGGACTACGAGCAGTGGCTCTCTAGATGACGCCAGGATCCGAGTCGAGAGCTAGCTCGGGCTGACGGACTTCGGGGCTCGCTCAGGCGGCGAGGGCGAAGTCGGTGCGCTTGTTATCGGCACCTGTGGTTCGCAGACATCGTTAACGAGATAAGCCTGCATCCTCGGCCCGCTTCTCCTCGAAGCACGACCACCGTCGAAACCGATCACCCCCTGTGGAGTTGTCAACCACTGCGGGTTCCCGGGCGGACCCGTTCCCCGCGCAGCAGGACAAGCCTACGGGATGAACGCCCGAGGTCGCACCGGAATTCCCGGTACGGCGACGGCGCGTCGCGGGCGCGCGAGCCGGCTACTTCCCGCGGGTCAGCGAGTCGACGAGCAGGCCGCCCGCGATCCCGAGGAGGAACACGTCCTTGGCGAGCCCCGTGCCCTGCTCGGTCGGGCGCACGCCGTCCTCGCGCGTCATCCCCGGCGTCTTGAGGTACATGCCCACGAGCCCTGCGGAGAACACGCCGAGGCCCAGGGCGACGAGGCCGGTGGGGACGAACGGCACGACGAGCGCCGTGCCGAGCGCGATCTCGGCCGTGGAGAGTGCCTTGGTGAACTGCTTCGGCTCGACGTCCTCGAGGAACGAGTACGTCCCCGCCGCCATCCCGTGGATGCCCTGCGCGGTCGCGTCGTCCGCGCCGCGCTTGCTCAGGCCGGAGTTGAGGATGTACGCACCCGCCGCGAGGCGCGGGACGTACTGGCGGAGCTTGACCATGGGGCCTCCTGGTTCGCGGTCGTCGTCTCGCCCTCGACCGTACGTCGGGGGCGCCGCGGTCACCAGCGGGTGCGGGGTCAGCGCAGCTCGCGCTGCCGCATGGCGCGCTGCGCCTCGCGGTTGTCCTGCTTCTCGCGCAGCGCCTGCCGCTTGTCGTACTCCTTCTTGCCGCGCGCGAGCGCGATCTCGACCTTCGCGCGGCCGTCGAGGAAGTACAGCGCGAGCGGCACGATCGTGTGCCCCTTCTCGCGCGACTTCGACTCCAGGCGCAGGATCTCCTCCTTGTGCAGGAGCAGCTTGCGCTTGCGGCGCGGGGCGTGGTTGTTCCACGTGCCCTCGGTGTACTCGGGGATGTGGACGTTCTCGAGCCACGCCTCCCCGTGGTCGACGGCGACGTACCCGTCGACGAGCGACGCGCGCCCCATGCGCAGCGCCTTGACCTCGGTCCCGGACAGGACGATCCCCGCCTCGTACACGTCCTCGATGACGTAGTCGTGCCGTGCCTTGCGGTTGCTGGCGACGACCTTGCGGCCGGTCTCCTTCGCCATCCGTGTCCTACCGTCCTTCGCTGTCCGTGCCGGGGCCCGTGCTGCCGGGCCGTCGGCGTGTCCGCGCGGCCTGGCCGTCGCGCCGGCGCCCCAGGCTACGGGTCCCCGACGACGACCGGGTACCGATTATCCCCTGCGCGAACCGCCCGGGGGCGCCGCGGCGGGCGCCGGTGGTTCCCCGCACGGGCATGCGACGGTCAGGGCAGGCGCGACATCGGGTTGACGGTGGACCCGTTGACGTAGACCTCGAAGTGCAGGTGGCACGCGCCCGAGAGCCCGGTGTTGCCCGAGTAGCCGACGATGTCGCCCTTGTTGACCCGCTGCCCGCCCGAGACGGCGAAGCTGGTCAGGTGGTTGTAGCTCGTCATGAGGCTCTGCCCGCCCACGACGCCGTGGTTGACGAGCACCTGGTTGCCGAACCCGCCGCGACGCTGGGCGTGCACCACCGTGCCGGACGCGGCCGCCATGATCGGCGTCCCGCAGTAGGCGCGGAAGTCGGTCCCGGCGTGCAGGCGCCAGATCCCGAGGACGGGGTGCAGGCGCATGCCGTAGCTCGACGTCACGTAGGGCACCGCGGTGGGGTACGACAGCGTGGTGCCGCTCGACGGGGGCGGCGCGGGCTTGCTGCTGCCACCACCACCGCCACCGCCGCCACCGCCGCCACCTCCACCGCCGCTGTTCTGCTGCTGCTGACGACGGCGCTCGGCCTCCTCGGCGGCCTTGCGGTCACGCTCCGCCTGCTCGGCGATGATCGTCTTGAGCTCGGCCTCGAGCGCCGCCTGGTCGCGCGCGTTCTGCTCGATCTGCTCCTGCGCGGCCGCCTTGCGCTCCTCGATCGTGGCCTTCTTCGCCTGCTGGTCGGCGATGAGCTGCTCGACCTCCGCCTTGCGGTCGGCGGCCGCCTTGCGCGCGGCCTCGGCGGCGACGACGTTCTCGTCCGCCTGCTTCTTGAGGTCGGCGATCGTCTCGCGGACCGCCTGCAGGCGCGCCTCGCGGTTGCGTGCGACGGACTCGGCCTCGAGCAGCTCCTGGAGCGACCGGGACTGGCTGCGCGCCGCCGTCGACGAGACCGCGTACTCCTCGATGAACTCCTCGGTGCTCTCGGCGCCCGTGACGATGCCGAGGCTCGAGACGTCGCCCTGGCCGCGGTACGCCTGGCGCGCCATCTCCGCGATGCTCGACCGCGCGTCGGCCACCTCGGTCGCCCCGCGCTCGATCTCGGCGCTGATCGCCGCCTCCTGCCCGAGGGCGTCCTCGAGGCGCTGCGCGAGGAGCTCCGCCTCGCGCTGGGTCCGCTCGACCTCGGCCTCGGCCGCCTCGAGCTCGGCCTGCGCGACGGGCAGGCGCGCCTCGATGGCCTGGAGGTCGATGACCGCCTGGGCGAGCTCGGCGTCGGTGTCCTCGAGCTCGGACTGGAGCTCCTCGCGGTTGCCGAGGATCTCCGACTGGCGGCGCTCGGCGGCGGCCCGACGGTCGTCGATGTCGTCGGCGGACGCCGAGGCGACGCTCCCGACGAGGAGCAGGGTCGTGGCGAGGAGTGCCGCGGTCGCGCGGCGCAGGTCGCGGGTCATCTCACACCCTCGTGTGGCGGTTGAGCGTGACGACCGAGGAGACGGCCGCCAGGAGGAACGCGATGCCGACGAGCACGGGCGCGATGCGCAGCACGTCCGCCTCGTCGACGTAGGCCACCCACGTCACGGACTGCGACAACCAGTCGGTGACGAGGTACTTCACCCCTACCCAGAGCCCGCCCACGGCGAGCAGCGCCCCGAGCACGGCGGCGATCGCCCCCTCGAGGAGGAACGGGAGCTGGATGAAGAGGTTCGACGCGCCGACGAGCCGCATGATGCCCGTCTCGCGCCGCCGGCTCAGGGCCGAGAGCCGGATCGTCGTCGTGATGAGCAGGACCGCGGCGAGGAGCATGACGGCCGCGAGACCCGCGGCGAGCAGCGACGCGCGGTTGAGCGCGAGGAACAGCGAGTCGAAGATGCGGCGCTGGTCCTCGACGACCTCGACGCCGGCCCGCCCGGTCACGACGTCGTTGACGACCTCGTAGTTCTCGGGGTTGGTCAGCTTGAGCCGGAACGACGCCTGCATGTCGTCGACCGTGAGCTGCGTGCCGAGGTAGCCGTCGGGGTAGCGCTCGGTGAAGGCCTCGAACGCGTCGTCCTTGGACTCGAAGTACACGGTCTGGATCTCGTCGGCGAGCTCGGTCTCGAACACGTCCTCGAGCGCGGCGATCTGCTCGGGCGTGGCCTCTCCGGCGGCGCACGTCGGCGACGGCGAGCCTTGCGGGCACAGGAAGACCGACACCTCGACCTTGTCGTACCAGTCGTCCTTGAGCTTGCCGATCTGGGCCTGCAAGAGCATGGACGCGCCGACGAAGGTCAGCGACACGAACGTCACGAGGACGACCGAGACGGTCATCGAGACGTTGCGGCGCAGGCCCTGGCCGAGCTCCGCGAGGATGAACTGGAGGCGCACGCCGCTCACTCCCCCGCCGTGGCCGGGGCGTGACGACGCACGGAGCGCCGCCGCGGCAGGGGCGTGTCGGCGGGCGCGGGCTCGGCCGGCGCAGGTGCCTGCTCGGCGCGGACGGGGCGCGGGACGACCGTCGTCGGGGCGGACTCGGGCGCCGTGCCCGCGGGGTCGGGGATGACCTGGCCGCGCGCGCCGTAGGAGCCGTGGGCCTGGTCGCGCACGAGCGTGCCCGTCTCGAGCTCGATGACGCGGCGGCGCATCTGGTTGACGATCTCCTCGTCGTGCGTCGCCATGACGACCGTCGTGCCGGTGCGGTTGATGCGGTCGAGCAGGCGCATGATGCCGAGCGACGTCGTGGGGTCGAGGTTCCCGGTCGGCTCGTCCGCGAGCAGGATCGGCGGGCGGTTGACCATCGCGCGCGCGATCGCCACGCGTTGCTGCTCACCGCCGGAGAGCTCGTGCGGGCGGCGCTTCTCCTTGCCCGCGAGCCCGACCATCTCGAGGGTCTCGGGCACGGTGATGGCGATCGTGTGACGCGGCTTGCCGATCACCTGGAGCGCGAACGCGACGTTCTCGAACACGGTCTTGTTGGGCAGCAGGCGGAAGTCCTGGAAGACGACCCCGATCTGGCGCCGCAGCTTCGGCACGTTCCAGCTCGAGAGCGACCCGAGGTCGCGGCCGGCGACGAACACCTTGCCCTTGGTGGGGCGCTCCTCGCGCAGGACGAGGTGCAGGCACGTGGACTTGCCGGACCCGGACGCACCGACGAGGAACACGAACTCGCCGCGCCGGACCTCCAGCGACACGTCGTCGACGGCCGGTCTCGCGCCGCGCGCGTAGACCTTGGTGACGTTCTCGAAGCGGATCACAGCGGCACGTTCCTCGGGTCGGGGGTCGATCCGTGGACGAACGGGGTTCGTCGCACGATCCCGAGGGTAGGCACGCGATCCGGGCCCGGCGGGGCGGACACGCCGCGCCCGGGTGCATCGATCCGTTGCCCGGATCAATCGCTCCGGGCGGCGCCGGGAGGGTCAGGCGTCCTTCTGCACCCCGCGGCGCCAGCGGATCCCGGCCTCGATGAAGTCGTCGATGTCGCCGTCGAACACGGCCGACGGGTTGCCGACCTCGTGCTCGGTGCGCAGGTCCTTGACCATCTGGTACGGCTGCAGCACGTACGAGCGCATCTGGTCGCCCCAGCTCGCCTTGATGTCGCCCGCGAGCTCCTTCTTCTTCGCGTTCTCCGCCTCCTGGCGCACGAGCAGCAGGCGGGACTGGAGCACGCGCAGGGCTGCGGCGCGGTTCTGGATCTGCGACTTCTCGTTCTGCATCGACACGACGATGCCCGTCGGGATGTGCGTCATGCGCACCGCGGAGTCCGTCGTGTTGACGGACTGCCCGCCGGGGCCCGAGGACCGGAACACGTCGACCTTGATCTCCGACTCGGGGATCTCGATCGAGTCGGTCTGCTCGATGAGCGGGATGACCTCGACCGCCGCGAAGGACGTCTGGCGGCGGCCCTGGTTGTCGAACGGCGAGATGCGCACGAGGCGGTGCGTGCCGGCCTCGACGGACAGGTGGCCGAACGCGTACGGCGCCTTGACCTCGAACGTGGCCGACTTGAGCCCGGCCTCCTCCGCGTACGAGGTGTCGAGGACGGTGGTCGGGTAGCCGTGGCGCTCGGCCCAGCGCAGGTACATGCGCAGCAGCATCTCGGCGAAGTCGGCCGCGTCCACGCCGCCGGCGCCCGCACGGATCGTCACGACGGCCTCGCGCGCGTCGTACTCGCCGGCGAGCAGCGTGCGGACCTCGAGCTGGTCGAGGTCCTTGCGGATGGCGGCGACCTCGTTCTCGGCCTCGACGAGCGTGTCCTCGTCGTCCATCTCCTGGCCCATCTCGACCAGGGTCTCGACGTCGTCGATGCGCTGGCCGAGCTTCTTCACCCGGTCGAGCTCGGACTGCGTCGCGGACAGGGCGGACGTCACCTTCTGCGCCGCCTCCGGGTCGTCCCACAGGTCGGGGGCCGACGCCTTCTCCGAGAGGTCCGCGATCTTCGCGCGCAGCTCCTCCGGGTCGCTCACGCTCTCGATGGACTCGAGCGTGCTGCGCAGCGCCTTGATCTCGGACGGAAAGTCGATGGTGGCCACGAGGTTCAAGGTTACGCGACCCGGCGCACCCTCCGCGGGGGGGGGGGGGGGGGGGGGGGCGCCCCGGGCGGGCCCCGGGGGGGGGTCCCCCCCCCGGGCGGGCGCCCCCCCCCCCCCCCCCCGGCAGGCGACCGACCGCGGACCCCGCCGAGCAGCGGCCTGCTCAGCCCGCGGG
>NZ_JAAFAN010000008.1:0-102061 GCF_010287905.1 Cellulosimicrobium composti | reverse complement strand
GGCGAGAACAAGGTCGAGGCCCTCACGCTGCGCGACACCGTGACCGGCGAGGAGCGCGAGCTCCCCGCGACCGGCCTCTTCGTCGCGATCGGCCACGAGCCGCGCACCGAGCTCGTCAAGGGGCAGATCGACCTGGACGACGAGGGCTACATCCAGGTGGTCGGCCGTTCCACGGCGACCAACATCGAGGGCGTGTTCGCCTGCGGTGACGCGGTCGACCACACCTACCGCCAGGCCATCACCGCGGCCGGCTCCGGCTGCGCCGCCGCGCTCGACGCGCAGCGCTTCCTCACAGAGCTCGCCGACGCCGCCGGCCTGGAGGACCTCGCGGGTACCCCGCAGACCCCGAACCCGGACGAGCTGCCCGAGGCGCTCGCCGAGATCCAGGCCTGATCCACCGCCCGCGACGCCGCCGGGCTCGGCCCGCGCGCCGCTGGCGTCCGTCCCAGCCACATCTTCCAGGAGGTCACCATGCCGACCGTTCCGGTCACCGACGCCACCTTCCGCAGCGAGGTCCTCGAGTCTGACGTCCCCGTCCTCGTCGACTTCTGGGCCACGTGGTGCGGCCCGTGCCGCCAAGTCGCTCCCATCCTCGAGGAGCTCGCCGAGGAGTACGGCGACAAGATCAAGATCGCCAAGCTCGACACCGACGCCAACCCCGAGACCACGGGCGCCTACGGGATCGTGTCGATCCCCACGCTCAACGTCTACGTCGGCGGGGAGCTCCAGAAGTCGATCATCGGCGCTCGCCCCAAGCGTGCGCTGACGGAGGAGATCGACACGGTCCTGGCCACGACCGCCTGACCCGAGACCGCGCGTCGAGACACTCTCGCCCCCGTCGCGGGGGGCGCACCGCCGGAGGGCGGGCCACGGACGCCGTGGTCCGCCCTCCGGCGTCTTCACGGGATCCCCCGATCCCCCGTGCGACACTGGGAATCGTGACTGGTCCGACGACTCCCCCGCAGCAGCCCGCCCCCGGCGGCACCCGCCTCGACCCGTGGTTCGGTGCCTACGCAGAGCGAGCGCACGGGATGCGAGCGTCGGAGATCCGCGCGCTCTTCGCCGTCGCGAACCGTCCCGAGGTCGTGTCCCTGGCCGGCGGCATGCCGTACCTGGAGGGACTCCCCCTCGACCAGATCGCCGACACCATGCAGCGTCTCGTCGCGACGCGCGGTGCTACCGCGCTGCAGTACGGGTCCGGGCAGGGCGACGAGTCGCTGCGAGAGCGGATCCTCGACGTCGTCCGTCTTGAGGGCATCGACTGCCACCCCGACGACGTGGTCGTGACCACCGGCTCCCAGCAGGCCCTCGACCTCGTGACGCGCATCTTCATCGATCCCGGCGACGTCGTCGTCGCCGAGGCTCCCAGCTACGTCGGAGCGCTCGGAGTCTTCCGCTCGTACCAGGCGGACGTCGTCCACGTGCCCCTCGACGAGCACGGCCTCGTCCCCGACGCGCTCGAGGAGACGCTCTCCCGCCTCGCCGCCGAGGGTCGGCGCGTCAAGCTTCTGTACACCGTGCCGAACTTCCACAACCCGGCCGGCGTCACGCTCACCGCGGAGCGCCGCCCGCGCGTCCTCGAGATCGCCCAGCGGTACGGCGTGCTCGTCATCGAGGACAACCCCTACGGCCTCCTCGGCTTCGACGGCCAGACGCTCCCCGCGCTGCGGTCGCTCGACGAGGACGGCGTGCTCTACCTCGGGTCATTCTCCAAGACGTTCGCGCCCGGGTATCGGGTCGGGTGGGTCGTCGCGCCCCACGCGGTGCGCGAGAAGCTCGTGCTGGCCAGCGAGTCCGCGATCCTGTGTCCCTCGAACGCGTCGCAGCTCGCCATCGCGTCGTACCTCGACACGTGCGACTGGAAGGGCCAGATCAAGCAGTTCCGCGAGCTCTACCGCGAGCGACGCGACGCGATGATCGGGGCGCTCTCCGAGCACCTGCCGTCCGCGCGCTGGACCGTCCCGGACGGCGGCTTCTACACCTGGGTGCAGCTCCCCGAAGGGCTCGACGCGCGGTCCATGCTCCCCCGTGCCGTCACCGCGCGCGTCGCGTACGTCCCGGGCACCGCGTTCTACGCGGACGGCACCGGGTCGAGCCACGTGCGTCTCTCCTACTGCTTCCCGACCCCCGAGCGCATCCGCGAGGGCGTCCGCCGCCTGGCGGGTGTCGTGAACGCCGAGCAGGAGCTCGTCGAGATCTTCGGCACCAACGCCGAGCTCGACCCCGACGTCACCGACGTCGAGAACCCCTCGCCGAACCTGGCCTGAAGCACCCATCACGACGCCGGCTGGCACCCCACCGGGACGCGCCGGCACCGAACAGGAGTCCGTCAACAGTGGACACGACCACGGGTACCCCGACCACGGCGGCGACCGACGACGAGGGCGCCGAGATCTCTGCCCCCGACGCCGCACAGCGCGCTGACCAGCACCTTCACCTCCTCCGGCCCGACGACGACGTGCCGCCCGGCGGCCACGTCACCATCCTCGCGGGCGGGCTCTCGCACGAGCGGGACGTGTCGCTCCGGTCCGGGCGCCGCGTCGCGGAGAGCCTGCGGGCAGCCGGTCTCGAGGTCACGGTCCACGACGTCGACGCCGACCTGCTGCCCTTCCTCGACGCGAACCGTCCCGACGTCGTGTGGCCGCTCCTCCACGGCGCGAGCGGCGAGGACGGGTCGATCAGGGACGTGCTCGAGCTCGTCGGCGTCCCCTACGTCGGCACGGGACCGCGCGAGAGCCGTGCCGCGTGGAGCAAGCCCGTCGCCAAGAGCGTCGTGCTCGGCGCCGGCCTGTGCACCCCCGAGTACGTGACCCTCCCCCAGAGCCTGTTCCGCGAGCTCGGGGCACAGCCCGTGCTCGACGCCGTCGTCGCCCGCCTGGGCCTCCCTCTCGTCGTCAAGCCCACGCACGGCGGGTCGGCGCTCGGAGTCACGCTCGTCGAGCGCGCCGACCAGCTCCCTCGGGCGATGGTCGACTGCTTCGCCTACGGGGAGGTCGCGCTCATCGAGCGTGCCGTCCGCGGCGTCGAGCTCGCGGTGAGCGTCGTGGACCTCGGCCACGGTCCTGAGGCCCTCCCCCCGGTCGAGATCGTCACGAGCGGACCCTACGACTTCGACGCCCGGTACAACCCGGGCCGGACCGAGTACTTCGCCCCCGCGCGGCTCGACGAGGACGTGCTCTCGATCGTCCGCGCGGTCGCCGTCCGCGCACACGAGGCGCTCGGCCTTCGTGACCTCTCGCGCACCGACGTCATCCTCGATCCCGACGGCGTCGTGCAGTTCCTCGAGGTGAACGTCGCCCCGGGAATGACGGAGACATCCCTCCTCCCCCAGGCGGCCCGCGCCGCTGGTCTCGACCTCGGCCGCCTCTACCGGTCGATCGTCAACGCGCACGTGCGCCACTGACCGCGGTCTCGGCGACGCGCGGCGATCCACTTCGGTTCGGAACGTGTTCCCATCCCCGGTGTCAGGTACCCCACGTTCGTGACCGACACCGTCGCGACGACGGACACTCGATCTACCAGGACGACATCGCCCCTGCCTCCCACGTTTCACGTGAAACCTGACCCGCGCCAAACGCCAGAGACCTCGGTGCGCCTCGCGGTGTCGAGGCAGCGCCGTGCAAGCACATGATTGAAGCTCGGTTTCGAGCCACCACGGTTGCCACGGCAGACGCGCACGTTTCACGTGAAACGGGTTGGCCCCGCCCGGCGCGGTTCCACGTGAAACACGGCCTCGGCCCGACCAGCACCCCCGCGACGAGCGCGAGAGCACCGCGGAGCGCACGGGTGTCTCCCCTGGAGGGGCCCTCTCACTGTGTTCACGCCGGGGCGGTCGACCTCTGGCTACTGGGCCCACGAGATCCCGGGCTTCTGTCGGGGCGCACACGGCGGCGGGGCTCTTTGTGTTTCACGTGAAACCTCCCGGCCGAGTTCTGTGCCCTTGCCCGACGGCACCACTCTTCCGTCCAGAGGGTTCGTGCCCCTGCTGCTGTCCTTCGCTCAGGCCCGAGACCTGCGTTCGGACCCGGCGGTCTCACGCTGTCCAGGCGTCGATCCCGCCCCGTGACCCATCTCGGCCTCGGTCCCGCGGCGGCTCGAGAGTGCGTGCCGAGGCGGGACCTTTGGGTCGAGCTGTTCCGCGCCATGGGCCGCGTCCCATCGCGCCCGGCTAGCCACACGAGGCCCCAATCCTGGAGGGGGCCCGCTCGAACCCGAGCGCCGTGTCGGGCGCCGCATCTCAGGCCGCTCCGTGCTCGCTCTGCGCACCTGAGGGAACGTCTTCCGCCCACCAAGGTCGCGCCGGACAAGACAGCTGCGGCCGGATCCAGCGCCATCGCGCACGGATCCGGCCGCATGCCGGTGCTCGACCGCCGACCACGGCGGGTGGGGTCTCAGTGCCGCAGGAGACCGGGGTCGTCGGGTGCCATCACGTCCAGGATCCGGTTGAGATCCTCAACGGACGCGAATTCCACGGTGAGGCGGCCCTTCTTGGCTCCGAGATCGACCTTGACGCGGGTCTCGAAGCGATCGGACAGTCGGTGCGCCAGCTCGTCGATCGCCGCCGAGCGCTGCCCGGCTCGCGGAGCCCGAGGCGCACGTCGCTGACCGTCGAGCCCGCCCATCGCGACGATCTCCTCCGTCGCTCGTACGGACAGCCCCTCGGCGACGATCCGCTGCGCGAGGCGCTCGATCTCCGCCCCGTCGGTGAGACCGAGCAGCGCTCGGGCATGCCCCGCCGAGAGCACTCCAGCGGCGACTCGCCGCTGGACGAGCGGAGGGAGTCGCAAGAGACGCAGGGTGTTGGAGATCTGCGGGCGGCTCCGGGAGATCCGATCGGCGAGCTCCTCGTGCGTGCATCCGAAGTCGTCGAGAAGCTGGCGGTACGCTGCGGCTTCCTCCAGCGGGTTGAGCGCGCTGCGGTGGAGGTTCTCCAGCAGTGCGTCGCGCAGGAGGTCGGCGTCGCCCGTCTCGCGGATGATTGCGGGGATCACATCGAGTCCCGCGGCCTGCGTCGCGCGCCAGCGCCGCTCCCCCATGATGAGCTCGTACGACCCATCCTCCCCCGCGACAGGACGCACGACGACCGGCTGCAGCACGCCGATCTCGCGAATCGACCCGATCAGCTCGTCCAGCTCGCCCTCGTCGAAGACGGTCCGCGGTTGACGCGGATTCGGGCGGATCGAACCCGTCGGAATCTCGGCGAAACGTGCGCCCGGGACGGGGACCAGATCGTCACCAGCGCCGCCCGCCCACTCCTCCGTCGCGTGTGCTGCCGCGGGGTCGCCGGCGGCGGGTGCCAGGGCGTCGTCGCTCGGTCCTGCCTCGTTCGGCGCGCTGGCCGCGGTTTCACGTGAAACATCCGTACCGGGAGCGTCGCGCTCCGGCGCGGTACCTTCGGGCTCGCTCGTCGAGGGTTCGGAGTCGACAGAAGGCGCCTCGTTCGCTCCCTCCGCGGCACCCGTACCGCTACTCACCGCGTCCAGCTCCGCCAGGTCCGACTCCGAGAGCGCGGTGAGAACGTCGACGTCGGACGGGCCGGACGGCGCATCGGCGACCAGCGTCACGACGGGCGTGACATCAGCGCTCGAAGCGTGCGCGTCTGCCGGCAAATCGGCGAGGTCGGCTCGAGTGTCGGCTTCGTCGCGCGGCGACTCCTCAGCCGGAGCGCTCGGAAAGAAGACGTCCACCGGACGCTTTCCCTCAGAACTGGTGGGAATGAGGGCACCGAGCCCACGTCCCAGCCCTCGACGCTTCTCGCTCATCGCTGCTCCTCCTGGCGCATGCCGGGACCACCGATGGTGCCGGCGAACTCGTGATCGGTACGTGCGGACGGCGCTGGCTCGTCTGCTGGCGACATCGGCGCGGCGCCGTCGGAGTGGTGGTTCTCGAGCCCGCGGTCCTCCGCGCGGTTCTCCGCACGCTGTGTCAGCTCGCGAGCCGCCTCAAGGTAGGCGAGCGCACCCGTCGACCCGGGGTCGTACGTCATGACCGTCTGGCCGTGGCTGGGCGCCTCCGAGATGCGCACCGAGCGTGGCACCGTGGTGCGCAACGTCTGGTCAGGGAAGTGCTCGCGCACTTCCGCAGCGACCTGCTGTGCCAGGTTCGTCCGGCCGTCGTACATGGTGAGGAGGATCGTCGAGACGTGCAGCCCCGGGTTGAGGTGCGACTTGATGAGCTCGATGGTCTTGAGGAGTTGGCTGAGGCCCTCGAGCGCGTAGTACTCGCACTGGATCGGGATCAGCACCTCGCGGCCGACCACGAAAGCGTTCACGGTGAGCAGGCCGAGGCTCGGAGGGCAGTCCACGAGGACGTAGTCGATCGGCTCAAGACCTTCACGCGCGCGCTCCGCCAGATACTCGTCCAACGCACGACGAAGCCGTGTTTCACGTGAAACAAGCGAGACGAGCTCGATCTCGGCGCCAGACAAGTCGATCGTCGCGGGGACGCACCAGAGCGTGGGGATGTCCGGACACTGCTGCACCGCGCTGGAGAGAGGGTCGCCGTCCACGAGGACTTCGTAGATCGACGGCGTCCCCGCTCGGTGCTCCACGCCGAGGGCCGTCGACGCGTTGCCCTGAGGATCGTTGTCGATCACGAGGACGTTGAGACCTGCCTGGGCCAGTCCGGCGGCAAGGTTGACCGTCGTCGTGGTCTTTCCGACGCCGCCCTTCTGGTTCGCGACCGTGATGATGCGCGTGGACACGGGTCGCGGGAACCGTCGACCCTGCAGATCGATGCGGCGACGGGCGTCCTCCGCGAGCTGGGCGGCCAGTGGCGTCGTCTCGTCAGTCGCCGGGAGGCTCGCCATCAAAGCTGCTCGGCGGTCGTCGTCCGTCTTCACCCCAGACATGTCTCCCCCGTCCAGCGAGATCGGCTGTGGGGTCGCCAGATCCTGACGTCCCTCCGGCTCGACAGGCCGTTCCGTCACGCGTCTCATCCTCTCGGTCGTCGCGTCCCCAGCATGCGTCGAAGCGTGCGCCGCACAGCGGAGGTCGAGAACAGTGTTCCTCCGTGTCGCGGTCGCAGCATGAGCGAGCCTCGCTCGGTGGACTCAGCGAGCCCCAGTCTGCCGCACGATCCGCACCACGGTCGTCGTCTCCACACCCGGGAGCGTGGGCGCGTCGATGATCTCGGGCTCGGAACCCTTGAGGCGGCGCAGGACCTTACGTGCCGGCTCGACCTCACGGCCCACGTTGCGCCCCTTGAGGACGATCATCTCGCCGCCCGCACGGACCAGCGGCAAGGACAGCCGAGCAAGCTTGTCCAACGCCGCGACAGCACGGGAGGTCACGGCGTCGCACTCGAACGCTCCGTGGTACTCCTCGGCACGCCCGCGCTTGATCTCGACGTTCGACAGGTCGAGATCCTCGGCGACCTCCGCGAGCCACGCGCAACGCCGCTCCATCGGCTCGATCAAGTAGACCTCTGCCTCGGGGCGCATGGCCGCGATGACGACACCGGGAAGGCCCGCACCGGAACCGATGTCCGCGATCAGACCCGTCGTCGGAAGAAAGGGCACCACGGCGGCGGAGTTGAGGATGTGGCGGTCCCAGATGCGCGACACCTCACGCGGGCCGATGAGTCCCCGCAGTTCGCCCTCGTCACGGAGCCGCTCGGCGAAACGATCGACCGCGGGGAACGCGTCGCCGAAATACTCCGCCAGTTGCTCCCTGGAGATCTCCGGCTCGCTGTTCTCTTCCGACACCTCGTGCATCCTCTCCTCGGTCTTCTCGCTGAACCGGAACCATCGTTTCACGTGAAACACCGGCCAGCCGCTCGTCGACCACACGACGGTCGTGCCCGCTTCTCGCTCCGGAGCCGAGCGTGCCCGTCCACCCTCGTCCTCCGTCCCGGCGCACGACGTCATGAGTACCGGCCGACACGCAGAGGGCAGCACGCCGGCGTGCTCAGCGGCGCGCACGGAGCGGACGCGCGCACGTCACCGTGCCCCACACCGCCGTCGCCCCGCCAGCCGAGCAGTCGGGGCACCGACAAGCGTCGGTGCGTTCTACCTCGCTGGGTCGTGGACGGCTCCACGGCTCGTGTCCGCAGCCCCGACACGACGACGCCCCCCGTTTCACGTGAAACGAGAGGCGCCGGCCCGTGCGACGGGTGCGATCAGTCTGCGGGGTGGATCACCACGTACCGCTGCGGCTCCACGCCCTCGGAGTCGCTGCGCAGGCCCGCCGCCGCGACGGCGTCGTGCACGACCTTCCGCTCGAACGCGTTGAGCGGCTCGAGCGAGACCTTCGTTCCCTCGGCACGGACACGAGCGATCGCGTCCTCCGCCAGTGCGGTGAGCTCACGACGACGGTCGGCACGGAACCCGGCGACGTCGAGCATGAGGCGGCTCCGCTCGCCGGTACGAGCCTGAACGGCCAGGCGGGTGAGCTCCTGGAGAGCATCGAGGACCTCGCCGTCAGTGCCGACGAGGGATCGGAGGTCAGCCGGGTCGTCGGCGACGATCTCGACGGCTGCACGATCGTGCTCGACGTCGATGTCGATGTCACCGTCGAGGTCGGCGATGTCGAGCAGTTCCTCGAGGTAGTCAGCCGCGATCTCGCCCTCCTCCTCGAGGCGGGTGGTGTCGGGCGTCGTCGCGGCGGCCGCGGCCTCTTCGGGCGCGGGGGTCTCGGTAGGCGTCATGGCGGTGCTCCTCACGGCAGGGTGCGCTCGGGCGCAGCTCTACTTCTGCTTCTTCTTCTTGGGCGCGGGCTTCGAGCTCCCGGATGCCGGCGCGCCGCTCGACGGACCGGTGCTGCCCGGCGCGGCGTCCTCGACGGGCGCGTCCTCGACCGCCGCATCATCACCGTGGGCGGCCGGTGACGAGGCTGCGGGGCGCGGGGCGCCCTTCTGGCGGTCCTTGCGCTTCGGCTGCTGGCGCTGCCCGCGGGGCTGCTCGATGACCGGCGTGGCGTCCTCGACGATGCCCTTCGCAGCGCGCTTGCGTGCCTGGCGCTCCTTGAGCTGGCGCTCGGCCTCGGATCCCGGGGCGGGCATGCGGCGGATGGTGTAGAACTGCTGACCCATCGACCAGAGGTTCGTCGTGGTCCAGTAGACGAGGACACCGACGGGGAAGTTGACGCCCGACACGGCGAAGATGAACGGGAAGACGTAGAGCATCATCTTCTGCGTCGACGCCATCGGGCCCTCGAGCGCGGCCTTCGGCATGTTCTTCATGGTGAGCTGGCGCTGCGTGAAGAACGTCGTCGCGCACATCGCGAGGATGAGCACGCCGATGACGATCCTGGTCTGCAGGTCGTCGGTGCGCAGGAAGATGTCGGACAGCTGGGCGCCGAACACCGACGAGCTCTCGATGTCGCTCGCGACCGACGCGTCGATCGGGCCGATCGGGTTGTCCGTGCCGTTCGAGATCGGCACGAGGCCGTTGAGCACGCGGAAGAGGGCGAAGAAGATCGGCGACTGCAGCAGGATCGGCATGCACGACGCGAACGGGTTCGTCCCGTGCTTCCGGTACAGCTCCATGGTCTCGCGACTCATGGCCTCACGAGAGGCGGGGTCCGTCTTGCCCTTGTACTTCTTCTGGATCGCCTGCATCTCGGGCTGCAGCATCTGCATCCCGCGCGACGCCTTGATCTGCTTGAAGAACAGCGGGATCAGCAGGATGCGGATGATGATCACGAGCCCGACGATCGACAGGACCCACGCGGGCCCCGGACCGTCGGAGAACCCGAGGAACACCAGCCCCTGGTGGCACAGGTACATGATCCACGCCACGACCCACTCGATCGGGGCGAGGAACGCGAAGAAGTCCATCGGTGACTGCTCCCTCAGACGGATGACAAAGAAAAGATGGTGAACCGCCCGCGATCGGGCGCCGGACTAGTGCGTGTGTCGAGCCGGCGGAACGTCGTCGACCCCACCGAGGCTCCAGGGGTTGCAGCGCAGCAGCCGCCAGAGGGCGAGGCCCGTTCCGCGCAGGGCGCCGTGACGACGCACCGCCGTGAGGGCGTACTGGGAGCAGGACGGGTAGTACTTGCACGTCGGCCCCGTCATCGGCGAGATCACCGACTGGTAGGCACGGATCATGCCGATGAGCGTGAGCGCGGGGACCCGGCGGAGGACGTCGAGAAGTCGTCGCGCCGCGCTCGGCACCGCAGGTGCGTCGACCCCGGCGGGACGTGGGTCGTGCTCGGCGGCAGGGTGCGTGGTCGTCATCGACCCGCGCCGGTTCGCTCGTGCAGACGCTGCGCGGCGCGCTCGAGGCCGCGCGTGACGTCGGTGCTCAGCTGGTCGAACGTGGCGTCGGCGGACGCCGGGAGCGCCCGCACGACGGCGCGTGCGTGCGCGGGCAGCACCTCGAGGCGTGCCGCGGTGGCGGCACGCAGACGACGCTTCACGAGGTTGCGGTGCACCGCGTTCCCCACCGCCTTGGAGACGACGAAGCCGACCTGCGGCTGCGCGGCGCCCTCGGAGTCCTCCGAGAGGTGCACGACCACGGTCGACCTACCAGCACGCACGCCGCGGCGCACCGCCCGCTCGAAATCGACGGAACGGCGCAGTCGGTGCGCCGCGGGGAGCACGTGGGATCAGGCAGAGAGCTCGCTGCGGCCCTTGCGACGGCGGGCAGCCAGGATGGCGCGGCCGGCGCGGGTCCGCATGCGCAGCCGGAAGCCGTGGGTCTTCGCCCGGCGCCGGTTGTTCGGCTGGAAGGTCCGCTTGCTCACGAGGTACTCCAAGAACGTCGGGGAGGTACACCGTCTATGTCCTCGACGATGCAATGACGGGCGCCGGATGGTGCCCGTCGGTGGTTCAGGTCGTGCGCCGGTCGGTCGCCCGTCCGGCTGCGCCCCAGGCGCACGGATCGGGTGGGCCATTGCTGGGGGCACCGGGTCCATGCAGGTCGTTCGCGACACAGGGCCTCGTGCGGAGCTTCCTCCACGCGGGCGCGCCAAGAACACCTGGAACGGCTGTCTGACGGTACGCTGCGCGACCCCTCCGGGTCAAACCAGCGCGGGTGAGGTTCACCGCACGGCGGCGCGGTCGCGACGGCCGCCGACGGGAGGGCCGTCGAGCGGCCCGGGCGACCCCACCCTACAACCCACAGCCTGTGGACAACTATGTGGACGAGGGGTTCCCGTGGCACGATCGACCTCAGCATCACCACACCCGTGACCGTCTCTCGTCGGCGCACCCCGCCCCTGGCCCGTCAGCACGCGCTCGACGGCCTGGTCGCTCGTGCCCGGCGCCCCCTCGACCCGTGAGGAACTGCCCGTGGCCAACCCGGACGAGAACATCGCCGACGTCTGGTCGCAGACCCTGAGCATCCTCGAGGCGAGCCCGGACATCACGCCCCGGCAGATCGCGTTCATCCGCCTCGCCAAGCCCCTCGCGATCCTCGACGACACGGTGTTCATCGCTGTGCCGCACGAGCAGACCCGTACGTACCTCGAGACGCGTGTGCGCGACGAGCTCGTGACGGCGATGTCGTCGTGCCTCGGCCGTGACGTCCGCTTCGGGATCACGGTGGACCCGGAGCTGAGCTCCGACCCGGTCGTGGCGCCCGCGTCGCGGCCCGCCGTCGAGCGGCCGTACATCGAGCCCGACGACGGGCTGCCCGACCTCGTGCCGCCTCCCCCGCCGCGGCCGCAGGCCGAGCCGAGCAGGCTCAACCCGAAGTACGTCTTCGAGACGTTCGTCATCGGGTCGTCCAACCGCTTCGCGCACGCCGCGGCGGTCGCCGTCGCCGAGGCGCCGGCCAAGGCCTACAACCCGCTGTTCATCTACGGCGACTCCGGGCTCGGCAAGACGCACCTCCTGCACGCGATCGGGCACTACGCGCACAACCTCTACCCCAACGTGCGCGTGCGCTACGTGAACTCCGAGGAGTTCACGAACGACTTCATCAACTCCATCGGTGAGGGCAAGGCGGGCGCGTTCCAGCGCCGCTACCGCGACGTCGACGTCCTCCTCATCGACGACATCCAGTTCCTGCAGGGCAAGGAACAGACGATGGAGGAGTTCTTCCACACGTTCAACGCCCTCCACAACGCCAACAAGCAGGTCGTCATCACGTCCGACCTGCCGCCCAAGCAGCTCAACGGCTTCGAGGACCGCCTCCGGTCGAGGTTCGAGTGGGGGCTCATCACCGACGTCCAGCCGCCGGACCTCGAGACGCGCATCGCGATCCTCCGCAAGAAGGCGTCGAGCGAGCGTCTCGCGGCCCCCGACGACGTGCTGTCCTACATCGGCTCGCGCATCTCGACGAACATCCGCGAGCTCGAGGGCGCGCTGATCCGCGTCACGGCCTTCGCGAACCTCAACCGCCAGCAGGTCGACCTCCCGCTCGCGGAGATCGTGCTCAAGGACCTCATCACGGACGAGGACAGCGCGGAGATCACACCGGCGGCGATCATCGCCCAGACGGCCGCGTACTTCGGACTCACCATCGACGACCTGTGCGGAAGCTCGCGCTCGCGCGTCCTCGTGACGGCGCGGCAGATCGCGATGTACCTGTGCCGCGAGCTCACCGATCTCTCCCTGCCCAAGATCGGGCAGCAGTTCGGGGGCAGGGACCACACGACGGTCATGCACGCGAACCGCAAGATCACCGAGCAGATGGCCGAGCGCCGCTCGACCTACAACCAGGTCACCGAGCTCACGAGTCGCATCAAGCAGCAGCACCGCGGCTGACCTGCCCCATGGCCCGGACCGTGCACCGCGCCGATACTCGGGCTCGTGCGCGCCCGCGGCGACGCTCGCTCGAACGGTCCCTCCCCGGGCGTCGCGACGGAGCACCGCCGCGCACGGTGGTCCACGACCGCATGCTCGCGGCCGCGGCGCAGGGAGCCACGCACTCCGTCACGCTGCACGTGACGGTGCGCGAGGCCGTGATCGACCGCGCGGGGTCGCACCAGGAGCCTTCACGCGACCCGTACCGACGACGGGTGTCCGGGTCCTTGCACGACCCCGTCCTCCGGCACCAGAGGCCCGGCGCGCTCCTGTCCGGTCCGCTCGCGCGACGCGACGGCGGCCCGACGACGTTCTCCGGACCGGTTCTCCACCCGCTCGTGCGAGGTCTTCGTCACGCGGCGGACGGCGACCGAGCACAGACCCGTCCGCGCCTCACGCACCGCCCCGACCATCCACAGAGTTCCCCACCTGGGTGCGCGAATCTGTGGATATCGGGCCACCGGCTCTGCCGAGCCCCGTCCCGAAGCCCACGAAGGTGGTTCGTACACAGCGTGTGGGCCGAGTTGTCCACAGTCATCCACAGGGTTGCTGTGGGTTGTGACATCCGCGTGATCCCGGGGCACGGCGCCCGGCCACAACCACGCACTCAGATCGAGGACCCGTGGATTCTTGCGCGGTTTTCCCGTGCCCGATGTGGACGGACATCCGCGTACACAGTCTGTGGACGCACCGGATTTCCCATCCCTGTGCGCCGTTCTGTGGATAACTGTGGACGACGGCCGTGTTCGTGTGGACGGAGCACCCCATTTCGGTGGACGACGTGTGGGGACAGAGCGGCCGCCCACAGGACGCGCGACTTTCCCACACAGCGACCACCAGCCCGTCCACACGGCATTTAGTGCTCTGACCTGCGGAAACGTCGGTTTTCCACGAGTTCCACAACCCCTATGACGATGACGACAGTGATCTAGCAGGGGGAATTCACACGCCTTCATCAGGCACCGGCGGCCGAGCGTGACCTCCGCGCCGGCCGATCGACCGAGCATGCTCCGACGGCCGACCCCGTGCACGCGCACGGACCGTTCCACAGCGCCGTCCCCAGGGACGTCGTTCCAGTTCCTCCGGACCCGCACCTCGCGTAGGGTTCATGCACGACGCGTGTGCGCGGACCTGCGGACCGAGCTCGTCGCGTCCTGGAGGAACCGGGCTCGCCGCACGGTCGCCCGGGGCGCACCGCTCGACGACGAGCCGGGCACCGGGGCGCAGCCGGACGGCACATGTGAAGATCGAGTCCGATCAGGACGTTGGGACGAGAGGGTGTGGGATGAAGTTCCGGGTTGAGCGTGATGTCCTGGCCGACGCGGTGACCTGGACGGCGCGAACCCTGCCGACGCGCCCGCCGGCCCCTGTCCTCGCGGGCGTGCGGCTCGAGGCGGACGCGACCGGGACGATCGGCCTGTCGAGCTTCGACTACGAGGTCTCCGCCCGCTCCGAGATCCCCGCCGAGGTGAGCGAGCCGGGCACCGTGCTCGTGTCGGGCCGGCTCCTCGCGGAGATCTCCCGCGCGCTGCCCGCGAAGCCCGTCGACGTCGTCCTCGAGGGCAACAAGGTCATCGTCACGTGCGGGGCGAGCCGCTTCACGCTCCTCACCATGCCTGTGGACGAGTACCCGGCCCTGCCCGCGATGCCCGAGCTCTCGGGGACGGTCTCGGGCGACGAGCTGACGAACGCCGTCGCGCAGGTCACCGTCGCCGCGAGCCGCGACGACACGCTGCCCCTCCTCACGGGCGTGCGGGTCGAGATCGAGGGCGAGAAGATCACGCTGCTCGCGACGGACCGCTACCGCCTCGCGCTGCGCGAGCTCACCTGGACGCCGGTGACGCCGAGCTACTCGGCCGTCGCGCTCGTGCGCGCGCGCACGCTCAACGACGTCGCGAAGTCGCTCGGCGGATCGGGTCTCGTGAACATCGGCCTGAACACCGGCGTCGGGGTCGACCTCATCGGCTTCGAGGCGGGCGGCCGCCACACGACGTCGCAGCTCGTCGACGGCGACTACCCCGCGGTGCGCCGGCTCTTCCCGGACGAGACCCCGATCCACGCGGTCGTCCCCACCGCCCCCCTCATCGACGCGGCGAAGCGTGTCTCCCTGGTCGCGGAGCGCAACACGCCCATCCGGCTGTCGTTCACGGACGGCCAGGTCGTGCTGGACGCCGGGCAGGGTGACGACGCGCAGGCGTCCGAGGCGCTGGAGGCCGTGCTGGTCGGCGAGGACATCTCCGTGGCGTTCAACCCGCAGTTCCTGCTGGACGGCCTGGGTGCGCTGGGGACGGACTTCGTCCGCCTGAGCTTCACGCACCCGAACAAGCCGGTCGAGTTCACCGGTCAGGACTCGCTCGACGGCGAGGACTCGTCTCACTACCGCTACCTCCTCGTCCCGATCCGCTTCGCGGGCTGACCCGCCGAGGTCGCCCCGTACCCGCACGCCCGACCCCACCGGAGGACACGCATGGTCACGCGCATCGGACTCGTCGGTCTCGGCAAGATGGGCAACAACATGCGGGCGCGCATCCGCGCGGCCGGGATCGAGGTCGTCGGGTACGACCCGCGGCCCGAGGTCACGGACGTCGCGAGCCTCGCCGAGCTCGTCGCGGCCCTGCCCGACGACGGCCCGCGGATCGTGTGGGTGATGGTCCCCGCGGGCGACCCGACCCGGAGCGTCGTCACCGAGCTCGGCGGACTGCTGGGTGAGGGGGACGTTGTCATCGAGGGCGGCAACTCCTACTACGCCGAGGACCAGGCGCGCGCCGGCGAGCTGGCCGAGAAGGGCGTGGGCTATCTCGACGTCGGCGTCTCGGGCGGCGTGTGGGGCCTCGAGAACGGGTACGGCCTCATGGTCGGCGGCGACCGCACCTACGTCGAGGCCGCGATGCCGATCTTCGACGCGCTGCGCCCGGAGGGCCCGCGCGAGGAGGGCTTCGTGCACGCGGGCGAGGTGGGCGCGGGTCACTTCGCGAAGATGGTCCACAACGGCATCGAGTACGGCCTCATGCAGGCGTACGCGGAGGGCTATGAGCTCCTCGCCGCGAAGAGCGAGCTCGTCAAGGACGTCCACGGCACGATGAAGGCGTGGACGCGCGGCACCGTGGTGCGCTCGTGGCTCCTCGACCTGTTCGTCAAGGCGCTCGAGGAGGACCCGCAGCTCGCCGCGATCGACGACTGGGTCGACGACTCCGGCGAGGGTCGGTGGACCGTCGACGAGGCGATCGACAACGCCGTGCCGCTCCCGGTGATCTCGGCGGCGCTGTTCGCCCGGTTCGCGTCGCGTCAGGAGCAGTCGCCGGCGCTCAAGGCCGTCGCGGCGCTGCGTCAGCAGTTCGGCGGGCACGCCGTGAAGGCGGCCGGACCGGCGTCCCCGGGCGCGGGGCCGCTCGAGCCTCCCGCCTGACGGCGGGCCGGCTCCCGCGCGTCCTCGTCCCTCTCCCCCGGACCTCCTCGCACCGATGTACGTCTCGCACCTGTCCCTCGTCGACTTCCGCTCGTACGAGTCCGTCGACGTCGAGCTCGTCCCCGGCGTGAACGCCCTCGTGGGGCAGAACGGCCAGGGCAAGACGAACCTCGTGGAGGCGATCGGCTACGTCGCGACCCTCGCCAGCCACCGCGTCGCGGGTGACGCGGCCCTCGTGCGAGCGGGCGCGACCCGCGCCGTCGTGCGCACGCGTGTGGTCCGCGGCGACCGCGCGAGCACGGTCGAGCTCGAGATCGCGTCGGGCCGCGCGAACCGGGCGCGCATCAACCGCTCGCCCGCGAAGCGGCCGCGCGACGTGCTCGGCATCGTCCGCACGGTCCTCTTCGCGCCGGAGGACCTGGCCCTCGTCAAGGGCGACCCCGACGGGCGACGCCGGTTCCTCGACCAGCTCGCCGTCCTTCTCGTGCCCCGCGTCGCCGCGCTGCTCGCCGACTACGACCGCGTCCTGCGCCAGCGCGGCGCGCTGCTCAAGTCGGCGACGGCGCTGCGGGGACGCGGCCGCGGGTCCCGTCGTGCCGCCGTCGAGCCGCCGCCCGACGACGACGCACCCGAGCAGGCGGCCTCCCCGCTCGCGACGCTCGAGGTGTGGGACGCGCGCCTCGCGAGCCTCGGCGCCGAGATCACAGCACTGCGGCTGCAGCTCGTCGCCGCCCTGATGCCGTACGTCGCGGAGGCGTACGAGCAGGTCAGCGCGGGGCAGGGCGAGGCGCGGATCGCGTACCGCTCGTCCGTCGACGAGGTGCTCGACGAGGACGCGCCGTCGTCCGCGACCCCGACGGCAGGCACGGACCCGCAGGACGACGCCGACGCGCCCGCCCTTCCGGACGTCGCGACGCTGGAGAAGCGCATGCTGGATGCCATGCGGGTGGTGCGGGCGAAGGAGATCGAGCGCGGGGTGAACCTCGTGGGGCCGCACCGCGACGACGTCGTGCTCACGCTCGGAGGCCTGCCAGCGAAGGGGTACGCGAGCCACGGCGAGTCGTGGTCGTTCGCGCTCGCGCTGCGCCTCGCGTCCTACCGCCTGCTCAAGGACGGGGCGCCGGCGGGCCTCGACTCGCTGCTGTGGGCGGACCACTGGGGTCCGGACGGCGAGCCGATCCTCGTGCTCGACGACGTGTTCGCCGAGCTCGACGTCCGCCGGCGCGAGCGTCTCGCGGAGCTCGTCGCCGGCGCAGGGCAGGTCATCATCACCGCGGCCGTGCCCGACGACGTCCCGGCGCTCCTCGAGGGTGCTCGCTTCTCCGTGCACGACGGGACGGTCAGCCGTGTCGAGGGCTGAGGTCCGCCCGGGCGACGACGAGCCGGGTCGCCGGGCGCCGTCGTCGCGCGCGGACGCGGGGGACGTCGACGCGCTGGAGCCGCGGTCCACGGGCGTCCCCGTGGGGCACGTCGTGGACCTGACGCCGCCGGCGGAGGTCGCGCGGCAGGCGCTCAACCGCGCGAAGGCGGCGGCGCGGGCGAAGGGTCTGCGTCCGGGGCAGGAGCCGCGGCGCCGGATCCTGGCCGACCCGCCGACGTCGGGAGCGCGCCCGGGCGGGCGCGACCCGCAGCTCCTGGGGGACGTCGTCGCGCACCTGCTGCGCGAGCGCGACTGGGTCGCGGACGTGTCCGTGGGGGGCGTCGTCGGGCGGTGGCGCGAGGTCGTCGGGGACCAGGTCGCGGACCACTGCGAGCCGGAGACGTTCGAGGACAAGGTCCTCGTGGTGCGCGCGGACTCGACGGCCTGGGCGACGCAGGTGCGCCTGCTCGCCCCGCAGCTGCTCGAACGGCTCGCGCGCGAGGTCGGCGAGGGCGTGGTCGAGACGGTGACGGTCCTGGGGCCGGCGGGTCCGAGCTTCCGGCGCGGCAAGCGGTCCGTCCGCGGACCCGGGCCGCGGGACACGTGGGGCTGAGGCCGCGCGACACGCGGGGCTGAGCGCCCGACGGCGGACCCGCGCCTCCCGATGAGCGGCGGCGTCCCGCGCGCGGCGGGACGACGAGGCCCGCCGCGACCGGGGACGCGGCGGGCCTCGTGGGGTGCAGGTGACCGCGAGGGTCACCTGGTCGGGTCAGGCGTGCGCGCGACGGCGCAGCCAGAGCACCAGGGCGCCTCCGCCCACCAGCAGCGCGGCGAACGCCGCGGCGCCGGCGACGGTCGCGCCGGTCGTCGCGAGCGCGGGTCCGCCCGGCTCGGCGGGGCCCGCGACGTCCTCGACCGCGACGGGCGCGACCGGCGGGTTGGCGCACGCGCTCGTCGCCGGCGGGTAGTCGACGACGGTCGAGTACGACGGGTTGACCTCGAAGAGGACGCTCACGCCGTCGCGCGTCCACGCGTAGTTGCCCTCAGTCTCCGTGTACGACCCGTCCTCGTTGCGCACGAACCCGGGCCACTGCTTCGGCTCCTCGGCGGACGCGCCCGGCCAGAGGATGGTCCCGCTGAGCGGCTGGTCGGTCAGGACGTAGTCCTCACCGCCGTTCGGGTGCAGGAACGTGATCGTCAGCGGGTTCTCCTCGTCGACGGTGACGCCCTCGGGCAGTGCGACCTCGTAGCCCAGGTAGGGCACGTCGCCCTCGCAGACCGCGGCGATCTCACCGGGGACGAGCGCGCACTCCTCCTCGGAGGGGACGAGGTCGGCGAGCGGGAACAGCGCGCTGCGCCCGTCCTCGGCGACCACGTAGCCGAGCCCGGCGGTCTCGTCGGAGAACGTGACGCTCGCGTCCTTGGGCTCGGCCACGACGCCCTCGGCCGTCGCCGTGTAGCGGAACTCCTCGGACTCGGCGGGGACGTCCTGCGGGGTGAGCTCGGCGCCGCACACCTCGAGCGCGGTCGGGACGACCGGGGTCGAGGGGGCGGCGACGTCCTCCGCGGGGCGCTCGGGGGTGTCGCACTCGCCCTCGGGGAAGAGGTTCGCGAGGTCCTGGTGGTCCCAGGAGATCAGCGTGCCGTGCGGGAACTCGCCGAGGTGGTCGCCGTCGGGCGAGTAGCGGATGTCGGTGGGGAGGTCGTCGAGACCGCCCGGCAGGTCGACGAGGTCCTGCTGCACGGCCCACGCGGTGCACAGGTCGGCCGTCGTCACGTCCGGCTCGATCGTGCGGGCCACCTCGCGCACGGCCTCGAGGTCGAGCGGCGTGACGAGCCAGGTCTTGTCCCACGGGCGCTCGGGCAGCGGGAGCTCGCCGCTCGTGACGATCCGCTGCGGGCCCGAGTTCTCCCAGGCCGCGGGGCGGTCGGCGTCCAGCTTGGGGTACACGTAGACGCCGACCTGGACGGGGCTCTCCTCCTCGGGAGCCTCGCAGGCCGTCGTGGAGCCGTTCCAGGACCGGTCGTAGCGGTCGTGGTCGGCGGCGTCGACGGCGACGCTCCAGGTGTGGTCCTGGGTCGGGTCGAGCGGGTACGTCTTGCGGAAGCGCCCGTCGAAGCTGCGCGGCTCGAGGGTCTGGCCGTCGACGACGACGGTGAGGCCGTTCCCGTTCGCGTACGCCCAGAGGTCGACGGTGAGGCTCTGGCAGTCGGCGATCGGCTCGCCGCTGTGGGCGGAGGCGGGGGTCGCGGTGGCGACCAGCAGTCCGCCGAGTGCGAGCGCTGTCGCTGTCGCGCTCGCGAGAAGTCTCTTCACGGGGTGAGGGTCCCTTCGTGGGTCGGGCCGCCCGCACGCCGATCACTCCTGCGCGGACGACGCGCGAATCATGATTGTGCGTGGTATTAGACCATCCTCTCCGCGAAATACCGATTCCGGACTTGTCGCGACAATCAACCACGGACCGCAGGCGACGGCCCACCCACCCGAGGGGTCTGCGGCGACCGCGTCGAGGGCCGCCCGGAGCGACGCGCACAGGCCTTGTGGACAACCGTGTGGAGAACTCTCGACGGCGGCGCGCGGATCGCGTCGGGAATGTCGCGACGACCGCCCCGGAGAGGGCCACAATCCGCGGAATTCGGCTCGTGGCGGGTAGACTGGTGAGGTCATTCCGGGTCTTGTCACCACTCGCTCGCGCCGCCTCTCGGAGGTGGTGCGACCAGTCCCCGACCGACGGGTCGTCACCCCGTCACGATGGGCTGGGGCCGACGGCGGTGCGGGCCCGGAACCTTTGAGCAGCAGCGACCCGATCCGCACGAACGCGGGCGCAGCGCGCACGACGACGAGGAGCAGTCCTGCCCGTGGCAGACCACACCGACACCGCCATCTCCGACCCGACGGCGTCCGCGGAGGCGGCACCCACGGCGGGCGGCGGCTACGACGCGAGCAACATCACCGTCCTCGAGGGCCTCGAGGCGGTCCGCAAGCGTCCCGGCATGTACATCGGCTCGACGGGTGAGCGCGGCCTCCACCACCTTGTGTACGAGGTTGTGGACAACTCTGTGGACGAGGCGCTCGCCGGGCACGCCGACTCGATCGACGTGACGCTCCTCGCCGACGGCGGCGTCCGCGTCGTCGACAACGGGCGCGGCATCCCGGTCGCCATCCACCCCACCGAGGGCCGCCCGACGGTCGAGGTCGTCATGACGATCCTCCACGCGGGCGGCAAGTTCGGCGGCGGCGGCTACGCCGTCTCCGGCGGTCTCCACGGCGTCGGCATCTCCGTCGTCAACGCCCTCTCGACGCGCGTCGTCACCGAGGTCCAGCGCGACGGCTACGCGTGGCGCCAGGAGTTCGCGGACGGCGGCAAGCCCGTCGGCGAGCTCCAGCGCGGCGAGGCGACCGACGCCACCGGGACGACGCAGACGTTCTGGGCCGACCCGGAGATCTTCGAGACCACCGAGTTCGACTTCGAGACGCTGCGCGCGCGCTTCCAGCAGATGGCGTTCCTCAACAAGGGCCTGCGCATCACCCTGACCGACGAGCGCCCGGCCCACCTCGACACCGGCGACGAGGTCACCGGCGGCGAGGACGCGGCGGCCGACGCCGACGGCGTCGCGGCCGCGGACGGCTCCCCCGCGTCCGGGGCGGCGACGCCGGCGCGCACGGTCACGTACAAGTACGACGGCGGCCTCGTCGACTACGTCAAGCACCTCAACGCGGCGAAGAAGGTCGAGCTCGTCCACCCGGACGTCATCGACTTCGAGTCCGAGGACACCGAGAAGCGCATCTCGGTCGAGATCGCGATGCAGTGGACGACCGCGTACTCCGAGTCCGTCCACACCTACGCGAACACGATCTCCACGACGGAGGGCGGCACGCACGAGGAGGGCTTCCGCGCCGCGATGACGTCCCTCGTCAACCGCTACGCGCGCGACAAGGGCATCCTCAAGGACAAGGACGACAACCTCACGGGCGACGACATCCGCGAGGGCCTCACCGCCGTCGTGTCCGTCAAGCTCGGCGAGCCGCAGTTCGAGGGCCAGACGAAGACCAAGCTCGGCAACACCGAGGCGAAGACGTTCGTCCAGCGCGTCGTCCACGAGCAGCTCACGGACTGGTTCGACGCGCACCCGAACGAGGGCCGCGACGTCATCCGCAAGGCGATCCAGGCGTCGCAGGCGCGCATCGCGGCCCGCAAGGCGCGCGAGGCCACCCGCCGCAAGGGGCTGCTCGAGTCCGGCGGCATGCCCGGCAAGCTCCGCGACTGCCAGTCGAACCGTGCCGAGGAGTGCGAGATCTTCATCGTCGAGGGCGACTCCGCCGGCGGCTCGGCCGTCCGCGGCCGCAACCCGCAGACGCAGGCGATCCTGCCGATCCGCGGCAAGATCCTCAACGTCGAGCGCGCGCGCCTCGACCGGGCCCTGTCCAACCAGGAGGTCCAGTCGATCATCACCGCGTTCGGCACCGGGATCGGCGAGGACTTCGACATCACGAAGCTCCGCTACCACAAGATCGTCCTCATGGCCGACGCCGACGTCGACGGCCAGCACATCGCGACGCTCCTGCTCACGCTCCTGTTCCGGTACATGCGGCCGCTCATCGAGAACGGGCACGTCTACCTCGCGCAGCCGCCGCTGTACCGGCTCAAGTGGTCGAACGCCCCGCACGACTACGTCTACTCGGACAAGGAGCGCGACGCGTTCCTCGCCGCCGGGCAGGCCGCGGGCAAGCGGATCCCCAAGGAGAACGGGATCCAGCGCTACAAGGGTCTGGGCGAGATGGACTACTCGGAGCTGTGGGACACGACGATGGACCCGGAGCACCGCACGCTCAACCAGGTCACGCTCGACGACGCCGCCGCGGCCGACGAGATCTTCTCGGTGCTCATGGGCGAGGACGTCGAGTCCCGGCGCAGCTTCATCCAGCGCAACGCGAAGGACGTGCGGTTCCTTGACATCTGAGCCGTCGCGCGGCTCCGCAAGGAGCCTGAGGACCGCCGGTACCGGGCTCCCCGGGGCGGCCGTGCGCACCACGATGCACGAAGAGACGAACGAACGAGGTAGAGCGTGACCGACGACCAGAACCCCGAGATCGAGCCCGCGGCTCCCGGCGACGCGGCCGACGAGATCGTGCACGCGGACGGGACGGCGGTCGCGGTGCACCACGGGCGCATCGAGCAGGTCGACCTGCAGCTCGAGATGCAGCGGTCGTACCTCGACTACGCGATGAGCGTCATCGTCGGCCGTGCCCTGCCGGACGTGCGCGACGGCCTCAAGCCGGTGCACCGGCGCGTGCTGTACGCGATGTACGACGGCGGTTACCGGCCGGACCGGTCGTACTCGAAGTGCTCGCGCGTCGTCGGCGACGTCATGGGCAAGTTCCACCCGCACGGCGACAGCGCCATCTACGACGCGCTCGTTCGCCTCGTGCAGGACTGGTCGCTGCGCTACCCGCTCGTCGCGGGCCAGGGGAACTTCGGCTCGCCGGGCAACGACCCGGCTGCGGCCCCCCGGTACACGGAGTGCCGCATGGCGCCGATCGCCATGGAGATGGTCCGGGACATCGACAAGGACACGGTCGACTTCCAGGACAACTACGACGGCCGCACGCAGGAGCCGTCGGTCCTGCCGTCGCGGTTCCCGAACCTGCTGGTCAACGGCTCGGCCGGCATCGCCGTCGGCATGGCCACGAACATCCCGCCGCACAACCTGCGCGAGGTCGCCGAGGGCGTCAGGTGGCACCTGGAGCACCCGGACGCGAGCCGCGAGGAGCTCCTCGCGGCGCTCCTGCAGCGCATCAAGGGCCCCGACTTCCCGACGGGCGCGACGATCCTCGGCCACAAGGGCATCGAGGAGGCGTACCGGACCGGCCGCGGGTCGATCACGATGCGCGCGGTCGTCAACGTCGAGGAGATCCAGGGTCGCGTGTGCCTGGTCGTCACCGAGCTCCCGTACCAGGTGAACCCGGACAACCTCGCCGCGAAGATCGCCGACCTCGTCAAGGACGGCCGTGTCCAGGGGATCGCGGACATCCGCGACGAGACGTCCGGCCGCACGGGCCAGCGCCTCGTGGTCGTGCTCAAGCGCGACGCCGTCGCGAAGGTCGTGCTCAACAACCTCTACAAGCACACGCAGCTCCAGGACACGTTCGGCGCGAACATGCTGGCGCTCGTCGACGGCGTGCCGCGCACGCTGAGCCTCGACGCGTTCGTGCGCCACTGGACGACGCACCAGCTCGACGTCGTCGTGCGCCGCACGCAGTACCTGCTCGCCGAGGCGGAGCGCAGCATCCACATCCTGCGCGGCTACCTCAAGGCGCTCGACGCGCTCGACGAGGTCATCGCGCTCATCCGTCGCTCTCCCGACGTCGACCAGGCGCGCGCGGGGCTCATGGAGCTGCTCGGCGTGGACGAGGTCCAGGCGACCGCGATCCTCAACCTCCAGCTCCGCCGCCTGGCGGCCCTCGAGCGGCAGAAGATCCTCGACGACCACGACGCGCTCGAGCGGCAGATCCTCGACTACCAGGACATCCTCGCCAAGCCCGAGCGCCAGCGCGCGATCGTCGGCGACGAGCTCGCCGAGATCGTCGCGCGGTACGGCGACGAGCGCCGCACGACGATCCTGCCGTTCGACGGCGAGGTCTCCGTGGAGGACCTCATCGCCGAGGAGGAGATGGTCGTCACGATCACGCGCGGCGGGTACGTCAAGCGGACCCGCAGCGACAGCTACCGCGCGCAGAAGCGCGGCGGCAAGGGCGTGCGTGGCGCGCAGCTGCGCGAGGACGACATCGTCGACCACTTCTTCGTCACGACGACGCACCACTGGCTGCTGTTCTTCACGAACCTCGGTCGCGTCTACCGCGCCAAGGCGTACGAGCTGCCCGAGGGCGGCCGCGACGCCAAGGGCCAGCACGTCGCGAACCTCCTCGCGTTCCAGCCGGGCGAGCGGATCGCGCAGGTGCTCGACCTGCGCGACTACGACGCCGCGCAGTACCTCGTGCTCGCGACGCGTCGTGGCCTCGTCAAGAAGACCCGCCTGGCCGAGTACGACTCGCCGCGCTCGGGCGGGCTCATCGCGATCAACCTGCGCGAGGACGAGTCGGGCACGCCCGACGAGCTCGTCGCGGCGCTGCTCGTGGACGCCGCCGACGACCTCATCCTCGTCTCGCGCAAGGGCCAGTCGATCCGCTTCCACGCCGACGACGACACGATGCGCCCGCTGGGCCGTGCGACGTCCGGCGTCACGGGCATGAAGTTCCGCGACGGCGACGAGCTGCTCTCGGCCGACGTGGTCGAGGAGGGCTCCGACCTGTTCGTCGTGACCGAGGGCGGGTTCGCCAAGCGGACGCGGATCGACGAGTACCGCGTCCAGGGACGCGGCGGTCTGGGCATCAAGGTCGCCAACCTGGTCGAGGCTCGTGGAGATCTCGTGGGGGCTCTGGTGACAGAGGCGGACGACGAGGTGCTCGTCATCATGGAACGCGGGAAGATCGTGCGGTCCGCGGTCGACGAGGTGAACCTCACGGGCCGCAACACGCAGGGGGTGACGTTCGCGAAGCCCGACAAGGGCGACCGCATCATCGCGGTCGCGCGGAACGTCGAGCGTCGCCTCGGAGAGGATCGGGATACCGTGGAGGGCGAGGACGGGACCGGCACGGCCCCGGGCGGCACCGACACGAGCAGCGCACCGACCACCGACGCGGCCGCCTCGTCCGACGGGGCGAGCGCGACCGAGCCGGCCCCCGGAACCACCGAGGAAACCAGATGAGCAGCGAGAACAACGCCCCGCCGACGATCACGCCGCGGCTGACGGTGCCGCGTCCCGACACGGACGCGTCGTCGCGCACCGGCGCCCCGGCCCCGGCCCGGCACGGCGAAGCGGACGGCTCCTCCTCGAACGGGACCTCCGGCGGGTCGTCGAACGGTGCCTCGAAGGCGTCGTCGAACGGCGCGGCCGCCAGTGCGGTGCCGCCGCCGCCCCCGCCTCCCCCGGCGACCACGCGCGACGTCCCCGCGCCGGCCGTGGACGACGACGGCATGGAGCGCGCGTCGGGCGAGAGCCGGGTCGCGGTCGCGCGCGCGGGTGCCGTGAAGGCCGCCGCCGCCGCGATCGCCGCGGCCAAGAGCGCCGCGAAGAAGGTGTCGGCCGCGGTCCCCGCCGCGCCGGCGGAGACGGAGCCCGCTCCCGGGCACGACGAGATCGACGACGAGACGGTGAGGCGCGTGCCCACGACCACCTCGGCGGCCCCGGCCGGCTCCGCGGCGCCCGCCGCGACCGCCCGTGCCGCAGCAGGCTCCTCGATGCACTACTCCGCGGCGGGCGTGACCGGGACGGCGACCCCCGTCACGGGCGCGACGCCGGCCGTCGGCACCGCGACGGGCGCGACGCCCGCGGTCCGGCACGACGGCGGTCCGCGCCGCGTGCGGCTCGCAGTGTCGCGGATCGACCCGTGGTCCGCGATGAAGCTCGGCTTCCTCCTCGCGGTCGCGATCGGGATCATGACCGTCGTCGCGACGGCCGTGGTCTGGTACGTGCTCGACGGCATGCAGGTGTTCTTCAAGATCGAGGAGCTCTTCACGCAGATCGTGGGGACGGAGACCGACGTCGACATCCAGCAGTACGTCGCGTTCGGCCGCGTCATCTCGATCGCCACGCTGCTCGGCGTCGTGAACGTCGTCATCATCACCGCGCTGTCGACGATCATGGCGTTCCTCTACAACATCGTCGCGGCGCTCGTGGGCGGCGTGCACCTCACGCTCACGGACGACTGACGAGAACGCTCCGCACCCGGGGCCGCGGACCTCTCGGTTTGGGTCTGCGGCGCCCGGTGGGGTAACCTCAAGCGCTGCCTGCGAGCGGAGCGGCCCCCCGGGGCTGTCCGGCGCGAGGCACGAACGGGCCTATAGCTCAGACGGTTAGAGCGCTTCCCTGATAAGGAAGAGGTCAGAGGTTCAAGTCCTCTTAGGCCCACTGCCGAACCCACTCGAGGGGGAACGTCATGAAGAAGCTTCTCGTCCTGCTCCTCGCCGCCGGCGCCGGATACGTCCTGTGGCGCAAGTACACGGAGGACAACGCCGAGCGCGACCTCTGGGCAGAGGTCACCGACACCTTCGAGTGAGCACGACTCGCTCATGACCGGCCCCAGGCCGCGTCGCCCGGGGCCATGGCGCAATTGGTAGCGCACCTGCTTTGCAAGCAGGGGGTTGGGGGTTCGAGTCCCCCTGGCTCCACCACCGCAAGACCAGGACCGATCCGTCGGGCCTGGTCTTCGTCGTTCCCGGGACCGTCTCGCCTCGTCGGAGAGCCGTGGCGGTCCGGGCCGTTACGTCGTCTCGCGCTCTGAGCGCCCGGGGGTGAGGCTCCTCACCCGCCTTGTCGCACCCGTGCCGCCCGCATAGTCTCCGAGTCGTCGTCCCTGGTCGGGACGGTCGTCGCGAAGGGGGTCACGACGTGGGCAGCACCGGTGTGCAGGGCACCATGCTCCATTGTTTCCATCACGCGGGCGGGGACCGCCGTGCCTTCCGGCACTGGGCGCGCCTGGGCCCGCAGGTCCGGGTCGTCGCGTACGACGACGACGCGAGCGGTCCGGAGCCGATCGTGGCCACGGCGCGCCGATGGTGGCGCGGCGTGCCCGACCCGTCGGGCGTGTACTACGGCCACAGCATGGGCGCGCTCGTGGCGTACGAGGCGGCAGCCGCGGCGGAGGCGCTCGGTGGGGTCGGTCCGCGCGCGGTCGTGCTGGGCGCGCCACCCGGCCGCCACGCGCGGCGGTGCCTGGACCGCGCGGGTGGGCGACCGACCGACCGGCTGACGCGCGACCTCGCACGGGTCCGCCGGTACGTGCCGTCGCGCGCCGCGCTGCGCGTGCCGGTCCACGTGGTGCGCGGCACGCTCGACGACGTGGTCGGCGAGGCCGACGCGCTCGAGTGGACGGCGCGCGGCGGCCCCGGTTCGCGCCATCACCGGCTGCCCGGCGCGGGTCACCTCTTCCACCACGTGCCCGACGACGTGCTCACGGACCTCGTCCGCGCTGTCGCCGCGACGCCGACCGGACCCGACGCGCTCGACGGACCGGACGCGCTCGACGGACCGGACGCGTTCGCCGGTCTCGACGCGGACCGTGCGCCGGCCGGAGCGGTCGCGTGACCGCGGTCGCGACGGACCGCGCGCGGGCGGAGTCGTTCCGCCGCACCGAGCTCGCGAGCTTCCTGCGGCGCCGGCGCGAGGCGACGCGGCCCGAGGACGTCGGCCTCCCCGCGGGCGGCCGCCGTCGCACGCCCGGGCTGCGGCGCGAGGAGGTCGCGGTCCTCGCCCACGTCGGCGTGTCCTGGTACACCTGGATCGAGCAGGGCCGGGAGCTCTCGGTGTCCCCGGCGGTGCTGGAGGCGATCGCCGGGGCGCTGCGCCTCACGCCGCCCGAGCGCCGCTACCTCTTCGAGCTCGCCGGGCTCGGGGGCCCGGTCGACGACCACGGCGACGACGACGCGACGGGCTCGGCCTCTCGCCTCCAGGCGCTCGTCGACGCGGTCGAACGACGCCCGGCGTACGGCGTCGACCGCTACTGGAACGTGCTCGCGACGAACGCGCTCGCGCGCTACGTGTTCGGGATCGAGCCGGGCAGTAACTGCCTCGTCGACTTCTTCGTGGACGCGTCGACGGCGGGGCGGTTCCCGCTGCGCGACGTCGTCGGCCCGATGCTCGTCGCCCAGCTCCGCGAGCAGGCGGCGCGGTACGCGTGGGACGACGGGTTCACCACGATCGTGCGCGACCTGTCGGCGGTCTCGGAGGACTTCCGCTCGCTGTGGGACGCGCACGTCGTCGGCGTCGTGCCGCACGTCGACCTCGTGTACGACCACCCGAGCCTCGGGCGGCTGAGCTTCGAGCCGTCGGTCCTCACGCCGTTCCAGGGCGGCGACCAGCGCGTGTTCGTCTACATCCCCAAGGCGGCGACGTCGACGGCGGACGCCCTGGCGCGGGTCGTGTGAGCGCCGACGTGCACCGGTGGGCGAGGCCGGGCCGGCGGCGCACGCTCACCGCGGGGGGCGTGCGCGCCACGTACCTCCCGGACGGTCACGTCGGGCTCCACCCGCGGCGGTGGTTCTCGCTCGACGACCGGCCCGACGCCCCGGACCTCGCGTGCACGCGGCCGGACCTGCTCGACGCGGACGGCCTCCTCGTCGCCTCGATCGGCGCGCTCCTCCTGGAGGGCCCGGACTGGCGCGTCCTCGTCGACGCCGGGCTCGGCCCGGTCCACGTGCCCGCGGACGCGACGCACGCGTCGATCGGCGCGATGGTCGGGGGCGGGCTCGTCGAGCACGCGGGCGTCGTGGGCACCGTCGACGCGGTCGTGCTCACCCACGCGCACGACGACCACGCGGGGTGGGCGCTGCGCGGGTGGCCCGGGTTCGCCGGCCTGGACGGCGTGCCGCACCTCGTGGGCGCGGGCGAGCGCGCGCCGGCGGGCTGGCGCCGTGTCGGGGAGGGCGACGAGGTCGTGCCGGGCGTCCGCGTCCTCGCGACGCCGGGCCACACCGCGGGCCACGTGAGTCTCGAGGTGACGCACGCGCAGGGCCGGATCCTCGTCGTCGGCGACGTCCTGCACAGCGTCGTCCAGCTCGAGCACCCGGAGTGGGGGTCGTGCTTCGACGTGGACCCCATCGCGTCCGAGCGGTCGCGGCGGCGCGTCCTCGACGCGCTCTCCGTCCCCGGCACGACGGCCGTGGCGACCCACCTCGCGGACGTGCCGTTCGGCGTCGTGCGGGACGGGCGCTGGGAACCGGTCGGCGACGACTGACCCTGGTGGTCCGACCACCAGCATCCGCGCACCTACGTCCGCGCGAGTCTGGATGCGGCCCCCGCCCGCCGGGAGGGTGGCCGCATGGCCCTCCACTCCCCGACCGTCTCGCGCCGCGACACCGGCGTCCTCGTCGTCCTGCTCGCCGCCCAGTTCATGTTCGCGCTCGACTTCTCCATCGTCACGGTCGCGCTGCCCGTCATCGGCGCCGACCTCGACATGGGACCGAGCCAGCTCTCCTGGATCGTCACGCTCTTCGCGCTCTCCGCCGCGGGGCTCATGCTGCTCATGGGCCGCGTGGGCGACTACTACGGGCGCAGGAAGCTGTTCCTCGTGGGGATGGCGCTCCTCACCCTGGGGTCGCTCGTGGGCGGCCTCGCGCAGGATGCGTCGGTGATCTACGCGGCGCGCGTCGTCCAGGGCGTGGCGACGGCGATCACGACGCCGTCCGCGCTCGCGCTCCTCACGACCTCGTTCCCCGAGGGCCCGGCGCGCAACCGGGCGCTCGGGCTCAACGGCGCCCTGCTCTCGCTCGGGTTCGCGGCGGGGTCCGTGCTCGGTGGCGTGCTCACCGAGCTGCTCGGGTGGCGCTTCACGTTCTTCATCAACGTCCCGGTCGGCATCGCCGTCCTCCTCGTCGCGCCGTTCCTCATCCGCGAGTCGTCGGAGCCGTCGCGGCGCCGCCTGGACGTCCCCGGGGCGGTGACCATCACGCTCGCGCTGCTCGCGCTCGTCCTCGGCCTCACGACGGCGGAGGACGCGGGCTGGGCGTCCCCGACGACGATCGGCCTCCTCGCGGCGTCGGCCGCGCTGTTCGTCGTCTTCTGGGTCATCGAGTCGCGCTCGTCGCACCCGCTCGCCGCGGTGACGATCCTGCGCCGACCGTCCGTCGCGCTCGGCAACCTCGCGGGGCTCGCGACGTTCGCGATGGAGAGCGGCAAGGTGTTCCTGCTGACGATCTACCTCCAGCAGGTGCTCGGCGCGTCGGCGCTGCAGACGGGCGTCGCGTTCACCGTCCTCGGCGCGGGCGCGTTCACGGGAGGCGTCGTCGCCGCGCGCATCATCAACCGCGTCGGGGCCCGCGCGACGCTCGTGCTCGGGCTCGTGCTCCAGGGCGCGACGGCGCTGAGCTTCCTCGCGCTGGGCCACGGGTTCGCCTCGGGGTACGCGACGATCCTCGCCGCGACGGCCGTCGGCGGGTTCGGCCACGTGCTCGTCATCGTCTCCTACACCGTCGCGGTGACGTCCGGCCTGCCGGACGAGGAGCAGGGCCTCGCGACGGGACTGACCGCGATGACGCAGCAGGTCGCCTTCACGCTCGGGACGCCGGTCCTCGCGGCGGTGGCGATCGCGGCGGGGGTCTCCGTCACGGCGACGCCGGACCAGTACCTCGCCGGCGTCAAGACCGGGCTCGTCGTGGACGCGCTCGTGCTCCTCGTCGTGGCCGGGCTCGTGCTCGCGCTGTACCGGGTGCCACGGCCCGCCGCGGCGAGCGCGTCCGCCGCACCGCAGGACGCCGCTGCGGCTCAGGACTCGGAGGTGGGGGCGCGGTGACCGCACCGACCCCGGTCGTCGCGCGGGCGCCGGGCGCGTGGGGGCACGTCGACGACGTCCTCGGCCCGTCGCGGACCCGGTTCTTCGGCTCGGGCTACCGGCGCACGACGCCGCGCCTGCGGGACCTGCGCGTGACGCACCGCGGCGATCGTTCGACGCTCGAGGCGCTCGGCTCGCTCGACGTCGAGGGCACGTGGTCGCGCAAGGACGGGCGTGAGCAGCGTCAGCACCTCGCCACGACCGACGCCCTCGCCCTCGCGGCGCAGAGCGTGACGGCGCTGCTCGCGACGCGGTTCGCCCCGGAGACGGCCGCCGCCGCCGCGGTGACGGAGGTCGAGGTCCGCGCGTCCGACACCCCGCTCGAGGACGCGCTCGACGCGTTCGCGGTGACGGCGGGGATCGACGCCGGGGACGGCGCCGCCTCGCACGCGTTCGACGCCGCCGTCGGGCCGCTCGCCGTGCGCGGCCGCGTCCGCCGCCCGCTCGCGGTCGAGAGCCTGGCCGACCTCTCGTCGGTCGGTGCGCTCGCGGCCCTGTGCGGCGAGGGCCAGACGTACGGGTCGGGCATCGTGGACCACGCGGTCGAGCTGCGCGACGGCCGACGGGACGGGGACGACCTCGTCGCGCGGTGCGACGTGCACGCGGACGAGGACGCCGTCCGCCTGCGCGGCCTGGAGGCCGACCGCCAGCCGACCCTCACGCTGCTCGACGCGTTCGTCGCGGCGCTCCAGCTCGGCCAGGTGCTCCTGTACGACCTCGACGACCTCGACCGCGCGCGGTCGAGCACGCTGTGGATGCGCCGCACGACGGTCCGGGCGTCCACCGCGCCGCGCGGCACGGGCCCGTTCACCGCCCGTGCGCGGCTCGCGCGCGCCCGCGTCGTCGAGCGCGACGGCGTCCCGTGGCGCCTCGCGGACGTCGTCGCCGGGGTCGGGCCCTACGAGGTCGTGTGCGCGGTCGCGCACGCGCTCCCCGTCGCACCTGCCACGGGCGACCCCGTCCCCGCCCCCTGATCGACCCCTCCCCGACCGTCACGAAAGGACCGTCATGCGCCTCGCCGTCTCCGGCACCTACTCCACCGGCAAGACCCTCACGACCCTCGCGCTGTCGCACTACACCGGGATCCCGCGCAGCGCGGCGAAGACCATGCGTGAGCTGCTCCCCCTCTCCGTCCCGGGCAAGACTCTCGAGGAGTGCACGGGCGCGGAGATCCTCATGCTCATCACGCGCCGCAACACCGAGCGCGCGGTGAACGAGTCGCACCTCGGCGACACGTTCATCTCGGACGGCTCGTCGCTGCACGAGTGGATCTACGGCACGGTGCGCGTGCTCGTCGGCATCAACCCGACCGCGACCGCGACGCTCGACACCGTGGAGCGCACGCCGGAGCTCGCGTTCTTCGAGGAGGTCATCACGCAGCTCGGTGTCCCGGCCAAGCAGCACGCGAAGGCCGGGTACGACGCGTTCGTGCGCCTGCCCGTCGAGTTCCCGATGGTCGCCGACGGGCACCGCCCCGTGAACGAGCGGTTCCGCGTGCTCGCCGACACGATGATCCAGGACGAGGTCGACGCCCTCGGGATCCCCACGCTCACCGCGGGCGGGACCGTCGCGGAGCGGCTCCGGACCATCACCGCGCACTTCGACCTCCCGCGCGTGATCCCGCTCGACGAGGCGCTGCGCCGGGCCGAGGCCGACTACGCCGCGATCGACACGCGGTCCGAGCTCGAGCGCGAGCCCGTCGGTGTCTGAGCGCGCCGCGCTGGTCGCGGGCTGGGGCGCGTACGTCCCCGAGCGGGTCGTCACCAACGCGGACCTCAAGCGCGCGCTCGTCACGACCGACGAGTGGATCACGACCCGGACCGGCATCCGGGAGCGCCGCTGGGCCGACCCGGGGACGTCCACCGGGGACATGGCGGTGCACGCCGGCCGCGCCGCGCTGCGCACCGCGGGTCTCGACCGGGTGGACCGCGTGGTCCTCGCGACGACGACGCCGGACCACCCGTGCCCGGCGACGGCCCCGTGGGTCGCGCACCGCCTCGGCCTCGGGACCGTCCCGGCGCACGACGTGGGCGCCGTCTGCTCGGGCTTCGTGTACGCCCTCGCGAGCGCGCGCGACGCGATCCTCGCGGGGTCCGCGGAGTCGGTGCTCGTCGTCGGCGCGGACCGCTTCAGCGGCATCGTCGACCCGTCCGACCGCACGACGGCCGTCATCTTCGGCGACGGCGCGGGCGCGGTCGTGCTCGTCGCGGGGACGCCCGGCGCGCCCGGGACGGTCGACCGGGTGCTCCTGGGGTCGGACGGGTCGTGCGCGGACCACATCGTGGTGCGCGCCGGCGGGTCCCGGCTCCCCGTCGACGCCGCGACGCCGACGGCTGACCGCTACTTCACGATGCGCGGCGGCGAGGTGTTCACCGCGGCGGTCTCGCGGCTCGCCGAGGTCGCGGCGAGCGCGCTCGCGCACGCGGGGTGGTCCGCGGACGACTGCGACTGGCTCGTCGCGCACCAGGCGAACCGCCGCATCCTCACGGCGGTGGCCCGAGCGCTCGGCCTGCCCGACGCCAAGGTGGTCGACGACCTCGGGCGGTTCGGGAACACGTCGGCCGCGTCCGTGCCGCTCGCGCTCGCCCACCACGCCGACCGGTTCGACCGCGGGGACCGGATCGTCGTCGCCGCGTTCGGCGGGGGCACGACGTGGGGCGCCACGACCCTGACCTGGCCGGGCGACCCGGCCGCCCGCACGACGCACGCCCGCGCGACCCGCGACCGGCACGTGCCCGCACGCCACCACCACGGCTCGCCGACGGCGGGCCCCGCGAGAGGAGACCACCATGCCGACCTCGTCACCCCAGCTCCCGCCGGCCGACCTCGGCACGCCTGATCGTCCGCTCCATCACGGACGTCGTGCTCGAGATCCCGGCGGACCTCCCGCACGACGCGCGCTTCGACGACCACGACGTCGACTCGCTGGTGCTCGCCGAGGCGGCGGTCGTCGTGACGCGCCTCTACGGCGTCGAGGTCCACGAGTGGGAGCTCCGCGACGCCGGGACGCTGCAGGGCGTGGCGGACGTGGTGCGCGAGCGCGTCGCCGCGCACCGGGCCGGGCGGTGAGCCGCGGGTCGCGTGTCGCGGTCGTCGGTGCCTACGGCGCGGGGAAGACGACGCTCGTCCGGGCGCTGTCCGCGCGGCTCGGTCTCCCGGTCGCGGCGACGACCGCGATGCGCGACCCCGTGCCGGGAGTGCCCCGGGCGCTGGAGGACTGCTCCCCGGAGGAGGTCTTCCAGCTCGTGCTGCGGCGCTTCGACGAGCGCGTGCGGGGCGAGACCGCCCTCGGGGACGGGCTCCTCTCCGACGGCTCCGTGCTCCACGAGTGGGTCTACCTCGCGGGCGTCGCGGCGGCGCGCCGGGAGGGTGCCGACCTCGGGCCGCTCGCGCGCCGCGCGACGTGTGAGCTCGCGCGGGGCCTCGGCAGACGGTACGACCTCGTGGTGCACGTGGCGCCCGAGGTGCCGCTGCCGCCGGACGCGCCGATCGACGCCACGTTCCAGGCGGCGCTCGACCGCCGCACGCGCGCTGCTCTCCGGCTCTCCGGCGTCCGGGCGGTCACGGTCACGGGCGACGTCGAGGAGCGTGTCGCGGGCGTCGTGGGACGGCTCACGTGACGGCCGTCGCGGTCCACACGGACGTCGACGGCACGCTGCGCCGCGGGAGCACGATCTTCGACCTCCTGCGGTACGACGCGGACCGGTCCGGGCGTGTCGCGGAGGGCGAGCGGTTCCTGCGGTCGCTGCGCGAGGCCGCGGCCGCCGGGACGCCGCGCGAGGTGACGAACCGGCGGTACTTCGCGTGGTGGCGCGGTCGTGCCGTCGACGACGTCGCCCGGGTCGCGCGGGACTGGGCGGCCGCCGGGGGGCCGTGGGCCGAGCAGCCGGTGCCGCCGGTGCTCGCCGCGGTCGAGCGGTACCGGCGTGCGGGCGCGCGCGTGGTCGCGGTGTCCGCCGCGTTCGAGCCCGCGCTCGTCGGCGTCCGGGAGCGGTGGGTCGAGGCGGACGTCCTGGCGACCAGGGCCGTCGTGCGGGACGGCCGCTACACGGGCGACGTCGTCGAGCCGCTCGTCGGCGAGGCGAAGGCCCGGGCGGTGCGCGCCCACGCGGCGACGCACGGGATACCCCTGGAGCGCTGCGCCGGGTTCGGCGACCACGCGTCCGACCTGCCGTTCCTGCGCGCCGTCGGCACGGGGACACGGGTCGGCCCGGGTGACCGGCTCGTGCCCGTCACCCGGGCCGTGACCCGGACGCTCTGACGCGTCAGCGCGGACCGCTCACTCGCCGCCCGCGTCCTTCGACTTCTCGACGGCCTCCTGCGCGGCCTCCTCGGCGGCGTCCCGGGCCTTGCGGCCGGCGTCGCCGAGGTCGTCGGCCGCGTCCTTGGCCGCGTCCTTCGCCGCAGCGGCGTCCTTCGACGCCGCGGACGACCCGCCCCGCGCGGACCCGCGGGAGCGGCTCGACGCCTTCTTCGCCGCGTCCTTCGCCTCGGAGACCGCCTCGCTCACGCGGTCGCTGACGTCCTCGCGCACCTCGGCGGCGCGCTCGGCGAGCTTGTCCGTGGCCTCACGGCCCTTCGCGACGGCGACGCCGGCGGCCTCTCCGAGGGTCTCGGCGGCGTCGCCGACGGCGTGCCGCGCCTCGCCGACGACGTCGTCGAAGTGCACCTGCTGCTGCTCCTGCTCCCAGGGCTCGGCCCACGGGTCCGTCGCGGGCTGCGCGCGGCGGTAGAGCACGTAGCCGACGCCGGCGGCGGTCATCCCTCCGGCGATCCACCACATCGTGCGGCCCTTGCCCTTCGAGGCGTCGGCCTCGGCGGCCTTCGCGGCGGCCTTGTCCGCGGCGGCCGCGAGGCGAGCCGCCGCCTTCTCCGCCGCCTTGTCGGCGTGCTTCGCGGCCTTCTTGCCGGCCTTGTCCGCCGACTTCTTCGCGTGCTTGGCCGCCTCGGTCGCGGCCTTCTCGGCCTGCTTCGCGAGCTTGCGCGCCTTCTTGCCGGTCGCCGCGGCGGCGGCGACGGACGCGGCCGCCGTCGCCTTCGCCGCGTCGTCGGCCGCGCGCGTGGCGGACTCCGCCGCGCTCGCCGCTGCCGCGTTGAAGCTCGCGACGATCTTCGGCAGAACCTCGTCGACGAGCTTGTCGTGCGCGGTGTCGATCGCCGGAGCGGCCTTGACGGCGGCCTTCTCGACGCGCGGCGCGGCCGCCTGGATGCTGTCCTGCCACGCCTTCTCGACGCGCGGCTGGAGCCACTCCAGGAAGGCCTCGACCTTGGGCGTGCCCCACTCCTTGGCCTGCACCGCCGCGTCCTTGGCCTGGTCCGCGAGCTGGGTCGCCGCGTGCTGGGCGGTCGCGGCGGCCTGCGCGGCCTGTTCCTTGAGCTTCTCGGTGTCGATCGACTCGAGCGTGTCCTTGACGGAGTCGCTCGCTGAGCGGGTACGGGTCATGCGTGCTCCCCGGGGTCGTCGTCCGACGGGACGATATGGCGGATGCGTGGGCGTTTCCGACCACTCTGCCACCACCCCGCCCGCCCCGCGAGACATCCCGTCGGACGGGTCGCGAGCGGGTCTCGTGGGAGGATGGTGCCCATGTTCGCAACCCTCCACACGACCGCAGGTGACATCCGGATCGAGCTCCTGCCGAACCACGCCCCGAAGACGGTGGCGAACTTCGTCGGGCTGGCGAAGGGCACCACGACGTGGTCCGACCCGCGCACGGGCGCTGAGCGCACCGAGCCGTTCTACGACGGCCTGATCTTCCACCGGGTCATCCAGGACTTCATGATCCAGGGCGGCTGCCCGCTGGGCACCGGCACCGGCGGCCCCGGCTACACGTTCGACGACGAGATCCACCCCGAGCTCCAGTTCGACCGCCCGTACCTCCTCGCCATGGCGAACGCGGGCCTGCGCCGCAACCCCGTCACGGGCGAGGCCGAGGGCACGAACGGGTCGCAGTTCTTCATCTCGACGGTCCCGACGCCGTGGCTCAACGGCAAGCACACGATCTTCGGCGAGGTCGCGGACGACGAGTCCCGTGCCGTCGTCGACGCGATCAACGCGACGCCGACGCGCCCGGGCGACCGCCCGCAGGAGGACATCGTCATCACGTCCGTGACGATCGAGGACTGACCATCTCGACGACGCCTCCCGGGCCTCCTGGTCCGCCCGCGTACGGGACGGCCGGGCCGCACGACGGCCCCGCCGTCCCGCCCGTGTGCCCGCGGCACCCGGACCGGGTGTCGTACGTGCGGTGCCAGCGCTGCGGCCGTCCCGCGTGCCCGGAGTGCCAGCGCCCGGCCGCGGTCGGCGTCCAGTGCGTCGACTGCGTGCGCGAGGCGGCCCGGCAGGCGCCTGCGCAGCGCACCGCGTTCGGCGGGAGGGCACGCGGCGGCCCGCCCGTCGTGACGTTCACGATCATCGGGCTGTGCGTCGCGAGCTGGATCCTCCAGCTCGTCACGGGCGGCACGTGGACGAGCATGCTCGCGTTCGCGCCGTGGATCGGGGAGCTCCAGCCCTACCGGTTCCTCACGGCCGCGTTCCTGCACTCGACGAGCCCCGTCCACATCCTGTTCAACATGTACGCCCTGTGGGTCACGGGCCCGTTCCTCGAACAGCAGCTCGGGCGCCTGCGGTTCGCGGCGCTGTACCTGCTGTCCGCGCTCGGCGGCTCGGTCGGGTACCTCGTCCTCGCGGGCGGCCCGACGTCGGACGCGTGGGTGACCCCGGTCGTGGGCGCCTCCGGTGCGGTGTTCGGGCTCTTCGGCGCGATCCTGCTCGTCCTGCGTCGCACGGGCCGCAACGCGATGCAGATCGTCGTGCTCATCGGCATCAACTTCGCGATCGGCCTCTTCTTCGCGAACATCGCCTGGCAGGCGCACCTCGGCGGGCTCGTCGTGGGCCTCGCGCTGGGCGCCGCGTACGCCTACGCGCCCCGGGAGCGCCGCACGGCGGTGTCCGTGGGCGCGACGGTGCTCGTGGCCGTCGCGCTCGTCGCGGCCGCGTGGCTCACGTACGCCCAGGCGGACCAGTTCGGCCACCTCGTCGGATGACCCCGAGGAGTTATCCCCAGGGTTACTCACAGGTGTGGAACTACACCTGTGTGCTTCCCTCCGCCCGGGTCACTTCCAGCGCGTCGTGAGGGCGAAGCCCGCGATGATGAAGGCGAAGCCGACGGCGAGGTTCCACGCGCCGAGCGGCGGGACCGGGAGCTGCTTGGGGCCGCTGAGGTAGAAGAGCACGATCCAGGCGAGGCCGAGGAGCATGAGCCCGAGCATCGTGGGCACGAGCCAGCGCGGGTTGCCCGCCTCGGGCTTGGGCACGCTCGGCTGACGCTGCGGCTTGGGCTTCTTGCGCGACTTCGACTCGGGCACGAGGGAAGGCTCCTGTCCTGGTGGGGTCCGCTGCCGACGGCGCCGGGGCGCGCCGCGGGTGCGGACGCCTGCCGTCGTCGTGCAGGAACCGTGCATGGCTCGGGCGAAGGTCGTCGACGCGCCGCAAGGGCTCCGCGAGAGCACGGGTCCGTCACGATCGTGGACGACGTTCGTCGACTAGCGTAGTGGGCGCACACAATAGGCGCGGACACCGCGCGCGGGCAACGCCCGCCGCGCACCGCGGAAGACGGCACCGGCACGGTCGACGGACCTCGCCGCCAGGAAGGAGACGGTCGCGTGGACGACGCCACCCCCGCCTCCGTGACGCCCGGCGACCAGCCCGTCGCCGCCCCGGCGCAGCCCCCCGCGCCGCGCTCGCGCCGCCTCCGCTCCGCGGTGACGGTCGCGCTCGTCCTCGCGCTGTCCGGCCTCATGTTCACCGCGAACGCGCGCCTCGCGCGCGGCGACGACTCGCGCCACCCCGAGAACCTCGCCCAGCTCGTCGACCGCGAGTCGGACCGCGTCGCGGACCTCGCCGAGCAGGTCGACGCGCTCACCGCGGAGGTCGCGCGGCTGTCGAGCACGGGCGACGCGCCTGCGGGCGTGGACCCCGACCTCGCGGCGCGGACCGCGGTCGCGGCCGGCACGACGCCGGTCACCGGGCGCGGGGTGTCCGTGACGCTCGACGACGCTCCCCCCGAGGGGAACTACCCGCCGCAGATCCGCCCCGACGACCTCGTGGTGCACCAGCAGGACATCCAGTCCGTCGTCAACGCCCTGTGGGCGGGTGGCGCCGAGGCGATGACCCTGCAGGGCCAGCGCGTGACCGCGACGTCCGCGTTCCGCTGCGCGGGCAACATCCTCCTGCTGCACGGGCGTGTGTACTCCCCGCCCTACGTCGTCGAGGCCGTGGGTGACCCCGAGGCGCTGCGCGACGCGCTCGACCGCTCCCCCGGCGTCCAGGTGTACAAGGAGTACGTCGACGCGGTGAACCTCGGCTGGTCCGTCGAGGACGAGCCCGAGATCGAGATGCCCGGCTACCAGGGCGCGCTCGAGCTGCGCTACGCGCGCCCGGCCGGGGCGGTGGCGTCGTGACGGCCACGGCACCCGCCCCGGTGCGCCACGCCGGGCGTCGCGGCTCCGGGCGCGGCGCGGTCTCGGCGGTCGTCGGAGTCCTCGGCGAGCTGCTCATCACGCTCGGCGTGCTGCTCGGCCTCTACGTCGTGTGGCAGCTCTGGTGGACCGACGTCCAGGCGGACCGCGTCCAGGCCGAGGTGCTCGAGGAGATCGCCGCGCCCGTGCCCGACGCCGAGGACGTCGGCACGACCGTCCGCCGCGACGAGCCGCCCGTCATGGCGGCGCCCGGGCCCGGCGAGGTGTGGGGCACGCTCTACGTCCCGCGCTGGGACGGCAAGATGATGCCGATCGCCGAGGGCACGGACAAGCGCGCGATCCTCGACCAGGCGATGGCCGGGCACTACCCGGAGACCGTCATGCCGGGCGCGGTCGGCAACTTCTCGCTCGCCGGCCACCGCCAGACGTACGGCAAGATCTTCCACGACGTCGAGGAGCTGCAGGTCGGCGACCCCATCGTCGTCGAGGCCGGCGGGACCTGGTACGTCTACCGCGTGGACCACATGCAGGCGGTCCGGCCCGACCAGGTCGAGGCGATCGCCCCGGTGCCCTGGCAGCCGGGCGTCGAGCCCACCGAGCGGTACCTCACCCTGACGACGTGCCACCCGATCGGGCTCAACTCGCTCGTGGCGCGGTTCATCGTCAACGCGAAGTTCGACTACTGGATGCCGGTCGAGGACGGCACGCCGCCGGACCTCGTCGGGCAGACCGCACCGCCGGCCGAAGGGAGCGCGTGATGTACGGGGCGCTGTGGCGTGCGCTGCCCGGCCCCGCGTGGGTCCGGGCCCTCCTCCTGCTCGTCCTCGCGGCCGCCGTCGTGCTCGCGTGCTTCGAGTGGCTGTTCCCGCTCGTCTCCGAGTACATGCCGTTCAACGACCCCAACATCCAGACCGACGCCGCCGGCGCGGTGCCCGGGGAGGCCCCACGATGACCCACCAGACCCGCATCCTCGTCGTGGACAACTACGACTCGTTCGTCTACACGATCGTCGGGTACCTCGACCAGCTCGGCGCGCAGACCGTCGTCGTGCGCAACGACGCCGTGCCCGAGCCCGACGCCGAGGGCCGCTACCACGACGCCGACGGCACCGCCTTCGACGGCGTCCTCGTCTCCCCCGGCCCCGGCACGCCCAAGGAGGCGGGTCAGAGCGAGCAGGTCATCCGGGCGTGCGCCGCGTCGCGCACGCCGATGCTCGGCGTGTGCCTCGGCCACCAGGCGCTCGCCGAGGTGTACGGCGCGACGGTCACGCACGCGCCCGAGCTCATGCACGGCAAGACGAGCCTCGTCGAGCACGAGGGCGTGGGCGTGCTCGCGGGCCTCCCCGTCCCGTTCACCGCGACGCGCTACCACTCGCTCGCGGTCGTCCACGACACGGTGCCCGCGGAGCTCGAGGTCACGGCAGCCACCGCGGGCGGCGTGATCATGGGGCTGCAGCACCGCGACCTGCCTCTGCACGGCGTCCAGTTCCACCCCGAGTCCGTGCTCACCGAGGGTGGGCACCGGCTGCTCGCGAACTGGCTCGAGGCGTGCGGTCTCGACGGCGCCGTCGAGCGCTCGGCGGGCATGGCGCCCCTCGTGCGCCAGTAGCCGCCCACAGCCCCGACCTGCGCACGACGACGGGCCCTCACCTCCTCCGAGGTGAGGGCCCGTCGTCATTCGCCTGTGCTCCGGGCGGCAACCCGCCCGGGGTGGGCCGGCGAGGTGCGGTCAGCCGTCGCCGTCGTCGTCGCCACCCCCGCCGCCGGGGCCGCCGCCGCCACCTGGGCCGCCACCGCCACCGGGGCCCTCGCCGCCCGACGGGCCGGGGCCCGTCGAGACGATGAGCGACACCTCGCTGCCGACCTCGACCTCGGCACCGCCGCGCGGGTCCGAGCCGATGACGGTCCCGGCGGGCCACTGGTCCGACTCCTGGTTCTGCTGGCGACCGGGGTTGAGCCCGGCACCGCCGAGCGCCTCCTGCGCCTGCTCCAGGGTCATGCCGACGAGGTTCGTCGGGACGGTGGTCGTCTCGGCCGAGCGCGGGATCGCGACGTCGATGGTGACCTCCGAGCCCTGCGGCACGCTCCCGGCGTTGGGCCGCTGCGCGACGACCTGGCCCTCGGGCTCGTCGGACTCGACCTCGTTGACGACCGGCTTGAGGCCGAGGTCGGTGATCGCCTGCTCGGCCGCCGCGCGCTGACCGCCCACGAGGTCGGGGAGCGCGACGAGGCCGGACGACGTGTAGAGCGTGACGGTCGACCCGGCGGCGACGGACTGGCCGGCCGCGGGGTCGGTGCGCGTGACCGCGTCCTTCGGGACGTCCTTCGAGTCCTCGGACCCGCCGGACGTGACGGTGAGGCCCTGGCCCTCGAGGATCTGCCGCGCCTCGTCCTGGGTCTTGCCCTTGACGTCCTGGATCACGACGGCGTCGGGCCCGGCCGAGAAGAAGGCCGTGACGGTCGAGCCGAGCTCCGCCTCGGTGCCGCCCGCGGGGTCCGTCCTGGTGAACGTCCCCTCGGGCTCCGTCGACTCCTGGTCGAGGGCCTCGGCGTACTCGAACCCGGCGTCGGTGATCGCCTTCTCCGCCTCCTCGGGCGTGATGGGCGCGGAGAGCGTGGGGACCGTGCCGGTGGTGGGCTCGTCCTCACCCTGGTTGGAGATGACGATCATCGTGATGATCGCGGCGAGGGCGAGCACGCCGACCGCGATGAGGGTCCACATGAGGCCCTTGCGGCTCTTCGGCTCCTCGTCGTCCTCCCCGGGCGGCTCCTCGCCGGGCGGGACGGCGGGCGCCGTGCTCGTCGCCCAGGGGTTTGGGGCGCCCGCGCCGGCGGGGGCCATGACCTGCGTCGCGGACTCCACCATCGTCGGCTGGAGGTCGGCCGCGGCGGCACCCGCGCCGAGCCCGGCGGCCGCGGCCGCGACGCCGAGCGCCGGGGCCGTGATCGCCCCGCCGCGCACGGCGTTCTCGAGGTCGGCGCGGAACTCGGCCGCGCTGGAGTAGCGCGCGGTGCGGTCCTTGGCGAGGGCCTTGAGCGTGATGCGGTCGAGGACCTCGGGCACGTCGGGGGCGACGGCGCTCGGCGTCGCCGGGGCCTCGCGCACGTGCTGGTAGGCGACGGCGACGGGCGAGTCGCCGATGAACGGCGGGCGGCCCGTGAGCAGCTCGTAGAGGAGGCAGCCCGTGGAGTAGAGGTCGGAGCGCGCGTCGACCGTCTCGCCGCGCGCCTGCTCCGGGGAGAGGTACTGCGCGGTGCCGATGACGGCCTGCGTCTGCGTCATCGTGGTCGCCGAGTCGGCGACCGCGCGCGCGATGCCGAAGTCCATGACCTTGACCGCGCCCGTGGGCGTGATCATGACGTTCGCGGGCTTGATGTCGCGGTGGACGATCCCCGCGTGGTGCGAGTACTCGAGGGCCGCGAGCACGCCCGCGGTGATCTCGACCGCCTCGTCGATCGGGACGGCCTGGCCGTCGCGCAGGATGTCGCGGACGGTGTGCCCCTCGACGTACTCCATGACGATGAACGGCACGTGCACGGAGTTGCCCGTGGCGTCGGCGTGCACGTCCTCGCCCGTGTCGTACACCGCGACGATCGCCGGGTGGTTCAGCGACGCCGCGGCCTGCGCCTCGCGCCGGAAGCGGGCGAGGAAGGACGGGTCGCGCGCGAGGTCGGAGCGCAGGATCTTGATCGCGACGGTACGACCGAGGCGGTTGTCGTGCCCGATGTGCACCTCGGCCATGCCGCCACGGCCGATGAGCTCACCGACCTGGTAGCGCCCGGCAAGCACTCGGGGAGCGTTGTCCACCACTCATTCGTCCTTCGGTGTCGTCGGGGCCGCGGGCGCGTCCGCACGCGGCACATCTGGCGCAATCATCCCACTCGGGGGCCTGCGGGAGAGCGGGGAACACAACGATGTCGTCACGATGTCACCCGCTCGTGCGGGGGTCCGGGGACGCCGTCGACGACCACGACGGCGGCCGCGGGTCCGGGCGACGAGGCCGCGGCGTCGTCGCGCGCGCCGCGGTCTCCGAGGGACGCGAGCGTCGCGACGACCAGCACGAGGAGGAGGCCGAGCAGCGCCACGAGGGGCCACGTCAGCCCGTTGGGCAGGCCGCCGAGGCGCCGTCCCGTGGTCGTGGAGGTGCGACGTCCGGACGACGAGGCGCGCGACGGCGTCGCCTGGGACCGGCGCCGGGCCTCGGCGCGCGTCGCCGGCGCGGCGGACGACGCCGTCGCGCTGCGCTCGGAGACCGCCGGGCCCGACGGGCGTCCCGCCGCCGCGACGGCGCGCGCCCCGCCGCGTGCAGGCTGCGGGCGGCGCGAGGAGCGTGTGCCGCCGTGCATCTCGCGCCGGGGCGGGTACGACCGGGGTGCGTTCTCGCCGGCCGCCGTTGCGCCCGCGGGCACGGGTCGCTCCCACGGCAGGGCGGGCCCGGTGGCCGCCCCCTCGTCCGGCGCGGCCGGTCCCTGGTCGTCGGGCGTCGCGGGCACGCCGTGCCGGCCGACGACCGGACCGGCGGACGTCTCCGGCGTGGGCCCGTCGGCCGGCACCTCGGTGGGCGCGGCGGCGTGCGCGGCCGGGCGGGGCTCGGGCGCGACCCACGGCGTCGCCGGGTCGGTGGCGTGCGGGTCCCGCACCGCCGCAGGGATGACGAGCGGGGTGATGACGGGCGCGGGGTCCGGCTCGGGCGCGGGGGCCTCCTCCGCCGTGCGCGCGCGGCGGGCCCGGCGCGTCGTGGGCGCGGGGGTCGTGGAGCGTGCGGACCACGGGTCGCTCGCGAGGCGCGCGCCGATCTCCTCGAAGACGCGCGCGAGGGCGTCGGCGGGGTGCGGCCGCGCGAGCGGGTCCTTGGCGAGCATGACCATGACGAGCTCGGCGAGCTCGGGGTCGACCGACGACGGCAGCGGCGGCACGGGCTCGTTGACGTGCGCGACGGCGATGTCGACGGGCGTGGACCCCGTGAAGGGACGGTTCCCCGCGATCGACTCGTACGCGACGATGCCGAGCGCGTAGATGTCCGACGCACCCGTCGCGGCCTGCCCGACGGCCTGCTCGGGCGACAGGTACTGGGCCGTGCCCATGACCATGCCCGTGGCGGTCATCGGCACCTGGTTCGCGGCGAGCGACACCCCGAAATCGGTGATCTTCACCGTCCCGGCGCGGTCGATGAGGATGTTGCCCGGCTTCACGTCGCGGTGCACGACGCCGGACAGGTGCGCGGCGTGCAGGCCGCGCGCCGTCTGGGCGAGGATCGGCAGGAGCCGCACGGCCGGGAGCACCGGCTCGCGCTCGAGGAGGTCCGCCATCGGCTCGCCCACGACGAGCTCCATGACGAGGTACCCGGAGCCGTTCGCCTCCCCGTAGTCGTACATCTGGGCGATGTTGGGGTGCGAGAGCGCGGCGCTGTTGCGCGCCTCGGTGCGCAGCCGGTTGAGGAAGTCCTCGTTCCCGGCGTACTCGCTGCGCAGCACCTTGACGGCGACCTCGCGGCCCAGGGCGTCGTCGGCCGCGACCCACACCTCGCCCATGCCGCCGACGGCGATGCGTCGCACGAGGCGGTAGCGGTTGCCGAGCGTCAGGCCCCGGACGGGCTTCATCCGTTCACCACCGCCTCCATGACGGCGCGTGCGATCGGCGCGGCGATCGCGCCGCCGGTCGCCTCGCTGCCGAGCGAGCCGCCGTTCTCGACGATGACCGCGACCGCGACCTGCGGGTCGTCCGCGGGCGCGAAGCTCGTGAACCACGCGTGCGGCGCGGCGTCCCCGCCGGTCTCCGCGGTGCCCGTCTTGCCGGCCACCTGCACGCCCGGGATCCGCGCGGCCTCGCCGGAGCCGTTCTGCACGACGCCGAGCATCATCTGCGTGAGCTGCTCCGCCGTGGCGGGCGACACCGAGGTGCGCAGGCGGCGCGGCTCGGACTGCCGCACCACGTCGAGATCCGGGTTGCGCACCGTCTCCACGGTGTACGGGGCCATCTGCACGCCGTCGTTCGCGATCGCGGCGGCGACCATCGCCATCTGGAGCGGCGTGACGCGCACGTCTCCCTGGCCGATCGCGGCGCGGGCCGTGGCGTCCGGCGTCGCCTCCTCGTCGTCCGGGAAGTGGCTCGCGGTGACGTCGAGCGGGATCTCGAGCGGCTCGTCGAACCCGAACGCCTCCGCCTGGTCGCGCAGCACGTCGTCGCCGAGCGTGACACCGAGGTCGGCGAACGCGGTGTTGCAGGAGATGCGCAGCGCGTCGGCGAGCGTCATCTCGCCCGTCGGGGAGCAGCGCGACCCGCCGAAGTTCTTCATCGTGCGGTCGGACTGCGGGTACTGGTACTCGTCCGGCGCGGGGACGACGCTCTCGGCCGTGTACTGCCCGCTCTCGATCGCGGCGGCCGACGTGACGATCTTGAACGTGGAGCCCGGCGGGTACGTGTTGCCGCGGATGGCGCGGTTCGACATCGGGTTGCCGTCCGCGTTGAGCAGCTCCTGGTAGCGGTCGCGCGCCGCGGCCGTGTCGTGCGTCGCGAGCTCGTTCGGGTCGTAGCTCGGCTTGGACACGAGCGCGAGGACGCGACCGGTCTTCGGCTCGATCGCGACGACCGCGCCCCGCTGGTCGCCGAGCGCGTCCCACGCGGCCTGCTGCGCGGCCGGGTCGATCGTCAGCTCGACGGACGCGCCCTGCGGCTGCTTGCCCGTGAACAGCGCGCTGAGCCGGTCGAGCCACAGCGAGCTCGCCTGGCCGTTGAGGTAGTCGTTCTCCTTGTCCTCGATCTCCGTGCGACCGTTCGTGAGGGACAGGAAGCCCGAGACCGGGGCGTACAGCGGGCCGCTCGCGTACTGGCGCTGGAAGCCGAACGCGTCGTCCACGGGGGTCGACGACGCGATCACGTCGCCCGCGACGACGATCGGCCCGCGGAACTTGTTGTACTCGCGGTAGATCGTGCGGGCGTTGCGCGGGTCGTCGTTGAGCGAGTCCGCCTGGACGAACTGGATGTACGTCGTCGACACCATGAGCGCGAGGAACATGACGAGGACGACCGTCGCGACGCGACGCAGGGGGACGTTCACCGGGCTCCTCCCCAGGGGTCGTGCTCAGGGCGGGGCGGCGCGTCGGGACCCGGGCGGCGTACGACCTCGGTCCGCAGCTCGTCCGGGTGACCGGGGACCTCGCCGTCGCGCCCGACCGCCTGCTGCACGCCCGTCGTCGCGCGCGTGGGCCCGGTGGGCGGGCCGCCGACGGCGGGCGCGCCGATGGTGGTGGGGGCGTCGTCGGGCGCTGCGCCGACGGCGGGCGACCCGCCGCCGACGACCTCGACCGGGTCGGAGTCGGTGCGGGTCCGCGCGCCGCCGGGCGCGACCTGGCCGCGCACGGGCAGCGACGACGGCCGTCGTGCGTCGTCGGAGATGCGCAGGAGCAGCCCGACGACGAGCCAGTTCGCGAGGAGCGACGAGCCGCCCTGCGCGACGAACGGCATGGTCAGGCCGGTGAGCGGGATGATCCGCGTGATGCCGCCGACGACGACGAAGAGCTGCCACGCCATGACGAACGCGAGGCCGCCCGCGAGCAGCTTGCCGAACCCGTCGCGCACGCCGATCGCGGTGCGCAGGCCGCGCTCGGCGAGCACGAGGTACAGCAGCAGGATGCCGATGAGTCCCGTGAGGCCGAGCTCCTCGCCGAGCGAGGCGTAGATGAAGTCGGAGAACGCGTACGGGACCGTGCGCGGGTAGCCCGCGCCCCAGCCCGTGCCGAACAGCCCGCCGTTCCCGAGCGAGAAGAGGCCGCCCACGATCTGCCCGGACCCGCCGGGGTTGCGCCCGTAGATCTCCGGGTCGAACGGGTGCAGCCACACGTCGACGCGCGCCTGGACGTGCCCGAACGTCGACGCGGCGAGGACCGCGCCGACCGCGATGAGCAGCAGACCGATGACGACCCAGCTCACGCGCTCGGTCGCGATGTAGAGCATCGCGACGAACAGCCCGAAGAACAGCAGCGACGTCCCGAGGTCGCGCTCGAACACGAGGATCGCGAGCGAGACGAGCCACACGATGATGATCGGGCCGAGGTCGCGCAGGCGCGGGAGCTGGAGGCCGAGCACCTTGGGCCCGGCGAGGGCGAGCGTGTCGCGGTTGGTGACGAGGTAGCCCGCGAAGAAGATCGCGAACGCGATCTTCGCGAACTCCGCCGGCTGGAGCGAGAAGCCGAACAGGTTGATCCAGATCTGCGCGCCGTTGATGCGCGCGCCCAGACCGGGCACGAGCGGGAGCGCGACGAGCACGATGCCCGCGATCATCGCCGTGTACGTGTAGCGGCGCAGCGTGCGGTGGTCGCGCAGGAACCAGACCAGCGCGAACGCGCAGAGGATGCCCAGCGCCGTCCACTGGAGCTGGCGCGGGGCCAGGTCCTGCGTGCCGCCCGTCACCTGCGACCCGAGGTCGAGGCGGAAGATCATCGCGAGCCCGATGCCGTTGAGCGCGACGGCGACCGGCAGGATCACCGGGTCGGCGTACGGCGCGCGCAGGCGCAGCAGCACGTGGGCGACGGCCGCGAGCACGACCGTGCCGATGCTGTACACGTAGAAGCGGCCCGGGAGCTCTCCCGTGAGCTGCAGGCCGACGAGCGCGTACGCGCCGATGCCGAGCGTGAGCGCGAGGACGAGCAGACCGAGCTCCGCGCCCCGGCCGGGGCGCACCTCGGTGGTCTCCACCGTGGCCATCAGGCCCCCGAGCCGTCGCCGTCGGCGGGCGGTGCCGGGGTCACGTCCGGGGCCCCCGCCTCCGGGGTCCCCGCGGTCCCCTCGGTCGGCGCCTCGGTCCCGTCCGTCGTGGGCGCGTCCGTGGTCGTCTCGTCCTGCGCGTCGGCGACGAGCCGCTCCGCGCGGGCGCGCGCGTCGTCGAGCGACTGCGCGGGGATCGTCGTCTCGAGGCGGTCGACGACGTAGCCCGGCAGCTCCGCGACGCGCGTCCCCGTGAGCTCGATCGGCGTGGACAGCGTGACGGGGCCGGCCTTCTCCGGGATGCCGCGGAACACGGCGACCTGGCCGTCGGCCACGCCGACGTAGTACTGCGTCTGCGTCCAGCGGTAGCCGGCCCACGCCGCCACGCCGAGACCCGCGACGACGAGCAGGACCGCGACGACCGTGACCCAGCGGCGCGGCCTGCGCCCGGGGCGCACGTCCTCGTCGTCGCCGGACCCCTCGCCCGTCTCGCCCTCCGCGTCGGCGGCGCCGTCCGCGGCGTCCCCCTCGGTCCCCGACGCCGCGTTGGCGCTGGCCACGAGCGCCGCAGCGCGCGCGGCGGGCCCGTCCGCGGCCGAGGTCGGCGCGTCGCGGTCGATCGCGGCCGAGCCCACGACCTGGGCGCCCGTGGCGGGCGCGCCGCCGTCGGGCAGCGCGTCGACGTCGACGACGTCCGCCACGACGACCGTGACGTTGTCGGTGCTGCCCGCGCGCAGCGCGAGCTGGAGCAGGTGGTCGGCGCACTCGTCGACGTCCGGGGTCTCCAGGAGCGTCTGCGCGATCGTCTCGGGGCTGACGAACCCGGACAGGCCGTCCGAGCACAGGAGCCAGCGGTCCCCCGGCTTCGCCTCGCGCACCGACATGTCCGGCGTGAGGTCGATGTCGAAGTCGCCGAGCACGCGCATGACGACGTTGCGCTGCGGGTGCGTCTCCGCCTCGTCCGCCGAGATGCGACCCGTGTCGACGAGGTGCTGGACGAACGTGTGGTCCGTCGTGACCTGGGTGAGGTCGCCGTCGCGCAGCAGGTACGCGCGCGAGTCGCCGAGGTGCGCCATCGCGAGCTTGTTGCCAGCGCGCAGGATCGCCGTGACCGTCGTGCCCATGCCGACGAGCTCGGGGTCGGACACGCTGCGGTCCACGAGGTCCTGGCGCGCGTGGTCGATCGAGCGCTCGAGCTCGGCCAGCGCGTCGTCCGGGCCGTGCGACTCGCCGTCGAGCGGCGCGAGCGCGGCGATCGCGATCGACGAGGCGACGTCACCGCCCGCGTGGCCGCCCATGCCGTCGGCGACGACGAGCAGGTGCGGGCCCGCGTAGCCGGAGTCCTGGTTGTTGGAGCGCACGAGGCCCACGTCGGAGCGCGCGGCGTAGCGCAGGGCGATGTTCACTGCGGGCTACCTCTGCAGCTCGACGACGGACTGACCGATCCGCACCCGCGTCCCGATGCTCAGCGGCGTCACCTGGCCGATGCGCTGGTCCTCGACGTAGGTGCCGTTCGTGGAGCCGAGGTCCTCGACGAACCACGTCCCGTGCTGCGGGAAGATGCGCGCGTGCCGCGACGACGAGTAGTCGTCGTCGAGGACGAGGGTGCAGCTCGGCGCGCGGCCGATGAGGATCGACGACGTCGTGAGCGGGATCGTCGTGCCCGTGAGCGGGCCCGCCGTCACGACGAGCCGCGACGGCCCCGCAGGGGCGGCCGGCCGGGCCGGCTCGGGCGCGGGGGCGGCGGCGCCGGCGGACGGGCGCGCAGCCGGCGTGCTCGCGCCCTTGCGACCCTTGCGCGGCGTGATCTTGGTGCCGTAGAGGTCCCGACGCAGCACCCCGATCGCGGAGAGCACGAACACCCAGAGCAGCACCAGGTAGCCCAGCCGCAGCAGGGTGAACGTGAGGTCGGTCATGCGGGCCGGATCACCACTCCTCGTTGTCGGACGCGCCGGTCCAGAACATGATGCGGGTACGGCCGATCGTCAGGGAGTTGCCGTCGAGCAGCGTCGCGGCGGGCACCTGGTGCCCCTCGACGAACAGGCCGTTGGTCGAGCCGAGGTCGGTCGCGATGACGCCCTCGGGGGTCACGCGGATCTCCAGGTGGCGGCGGGAGACGCCCGGGTCGTCGACGACGATGTCGGCCTCCGAGCCGCGGCCGATGACGGTGACCGGTCCGGTGAGGAGGTAGCGCTGGCCGTCGATGTCGACGAGCGGGTGGCGCGTGCTCGGGGACGCGGACGTCGCGGGCGCGACGTTGCCGCGCACGCTCGCCGAGCGGAGCTGGAAGCGGCCCACGTCGAGCGCGTCGTTCTGCTCGAAGCTCACGCTCACGGGACCGACGAACGCGTAGTGCTGCGACGCCGCGTACTGGGTGACGTTCGACGCCAGCTCGTCGGCGAGCGTCTCGGCGCCCCACCCCTCGACCTGGCCGAAGTCGTCCACCGACAGCTCGATGGTGAACTCGTTGGGCACGACCGTGCGCTCGCGGTCGACGACGGCGGCGCGGTCGTCGACCTCGCGCCGCAGCGCGCTCGCGAGCTCGACGGGCTTGACCTCGCTGCGTCCCACCTTGGCGAAGGCGTTGTTCACGACGCGCTCGACGCCCTTCTCGAAGCGGTCCAGGACTCCCATGCCACCTCCTCCCTCGTGCTCGCTCGTGCCGGCTCGTGCCGTGCTGGTCTCGTCCGCCTCGCCGGGCCGTGCTCCCCGGCGACCTCCTCGGACGCGGGCGCGTCCGGGCAGACTACCTAGATCGTATCGACCACGTCTGCGCAGCAGGCCCGATTCGTCGCACGATCTCCGGACGGATGTGGCGCGTTCCGCGCGGAGCGTGTGAACGTCGGGCGTCCGGCGCCGTGGTGCCGGGCTCCTGCGATTCCAGGGGGCGCCGGGCGCCGTGCTAGTCTTCTGCGGCACGCGCGAGTGGCGGAATAGGCAGACGCGCACGGTTCAGGTCCGTGTGCCCGAAAGGGCGTGGGGGTTCAACTCCCCCCTCGCGCACGTGAAGAGAGCCCCGGTCAGGTGATCCTGACCGGGGCTCTCGCGCGTCCGAGGCCACGCGCGCGGGTCGCGCAGCCCTTCCATCGCGGCGACGAGGGTCGCGTGGACGTACTCGAGCGCGGGGGTCGTGAACGTCTCCCACGACTCCTCCGCCGTCGTCCCGCCGGCGTCGTGGTCGGCTGAGCCGGTGTCGTCGCCGTCGCCCCACACCGTGCTCGCCGGGTCGTGCTGGTACACCCACCACAGATTCCCGAACGGGTCGGCGAAGCGCGCGAGGATGTCGCCGAAGAAGTCGGTGGGCTCCGTGACGACCCGGGCGCCGCAGGCGCGGGCGCGGTCGATCGTCGCCGCGGCGTCGTGCACGTAGACGCGGGTGAGCGCCGGCGTCCACGCCACCCGGGCTTGCGGTCCGCGACGGTCAGCGTCGAGTCACCGACGAGCAGCTCGGAGTGCAGGACGAGGCCGTCGGCGTCGAGCGTGCGCGCCTCGTGCACCTCGTGCGCGTCGAGCACGTCGACGAGGAACGCCAGGAGCCCGACGGCGTCGTGGGTGCAGACGAACGGGTTGACGGTGTTCGAGCCGGCGGGCGCGGGCGGGACTGCGGGAGTGCTCGGGGTCGGCATGATGCCCTCCTGAGGTCGGTCGATGGGTCGCCGGCCACGGTCGCACCGGTAGTGGTCACGTCGTGGCCGCTACCGTCGCGGCCGAGCCGCGCTCTCGCGACTCGACGGCGGGCGGGCCGGCCCGTAGCGGGACGCGAGTGCGACGGCACGCTCGCGCAGCGCGTCCCGCAGCTCCGGCGGTGCGAGGGCCTCGGCGTCCGTCCCGTGCTGCCACACCGCCCACACGGCGTGCCGCAGGTCCTGGAAGGTCGCCTCGACGAGGATCCGGCCGTCGTCGGCCGCCTCCTCGGCGAGGACGGCGAGCGCGGTGCTGACGAGCTCCTCGCGGCGGTCCGCGCGCAGCACGACCCGCGCGGTCACTTGGTCGCCGCTCGCCCGGAACCGGGCGCTGCGCTCGCGCCAGAGGTGCTCGAGGTCGACGCCGTCCGGCCGCTCGGCGGGGTCGGGCAGCGCCTCGGCGGCGAGGACGCGCGAGAGCCGGTAGGTGCGGTCCGCGCCCGACGCGGTCGCGAGGAGGTAGCCGGTGCCGCGCACCGTGACGAGGCCGAGGGGGTCGACCGTGCGCCACGACGGGTCGCGTCCGGCCGCGGCGTAGCGCAGCCGCAGGCGACGCCCGTCGAGGACCGCACGCCGGACCTCCGCCATGACGTCCGCGGGGACCTCCTCCACGACCTCGCGGCGCGAGAGCAGGTCGGAGTCCGGTTCGACGAGGATGCGCCGGGCGGCGTCGCTCGCGGCGGTGCGGTGGGTCTCGGGCAGGGCGTCGGCCACCTTGCGCACGGCGGACGCGAGGGCGGGCCCGAGGCCGAACGCCCGGGCGTCGCGCGCGGCCGCGGCAGTCAGCACGGCCAGCGCCTCGTCGTGGGTGAGGCCGGTGAGCTCCGTCCGGAACCCGGGGAGCAGCGCGAACCCGCCGTGACGCCCGCGTTCCGCGTAGACCGGGACGCCGGCGGCGGACAGGGCCTCGACGTCGCGCAGCACGGTGCGCGTGGAGACCTCGAGCTCGCGGGCGAGCGTCGCGGCGGACGTCCGGCCGCGCTGGCGCAGCAGCAGGACGAGCGAGACGAGGCGGTCGGCGCGCACCGGAGGAACGTATCGGATACATGACACTCGGTGTCGTGATTCGTCGCCAGGCTCGTCGGCACGGGCGTCGAGGACGTCGGCGGACGATCCGACGGGCGCGCGGGAAGGACGACACGAAGGAGACGACGTGGCAGTCGAACGAACGGCGGTCGACCCGGTGACCTGGTCCCTGGACCTGGGCTTCCACCAGGGGGTGGTCGTGTCCGGGCACACCCGGACCGTGTGGTGCTCGGGGCAGACGGCGACGGGACCCGACGGAGCACCTCGGCACGACGGCGACATGGCGGCGCAGCTCGCGCTGAGCCTCGACAACGTGGAGGCCGTGCTCGGCGAGGCGGGCACGACGTGGGCGGACGTCGTCCGGCTCACGGTCTACACCACCGACGTCGACGAGCTGCTCCGGCACTACGGGGTGCTCGCGGCGCGGCTGGGAGGGGCGGGCGCGGCCCCGCCGACGACGATGCTGGGCGTGACGCGCCTGGCGATCGCCGGGCAGATGGTCGAGCTCGAGGCGACCGCGGTCGCCTGACGCGGTGCCCGGCGTCGTCGGGGCGGTCGGGCGCGGCGTCGCCCGGGTCAGCCCTCGACCGCCTCGAGCTCCGCGACGAGCGTGCTGTGCTCGGCGTCGTGCCGGACGGCGGCGCCGAGCACCGCGGCGCGTCGCGCGTAGGCGGGGTCCTCGAGCACGCGGCGGACCGCGCGTGCGACCTGGTCGGTCGAGGCCGTGCGCCGGAGCGCGACGCCCGCGCCGCGCAGGGTGACGCGCACGGCGTTGTCCCCCTGGTCGCGCCCGTGCGGCAGCACGACGACGGGCACGTCCGCGGCGAGGGCCTTGAGGAGCGTCCCGTGCCCGCCGTGCGTGACGACGAGCGCCGCCTCGCGCAGCACGGCGCGGTGCGGCGCGGACGCGACGACGGAGACGTTCGGCGCGCCCGGCACGGCGCCGGGGTCGAGGCTCGGCCCGGTCGTGACGACGCCGCGGACGGGGAGCGTCGCGAGCGCGGCGACGACGCGCCGCAGGAGCGCGGCCTGGTCCTGGAACGTGGACGACAGCGCGACGAGGACGAGCGGGTCGTCGCCCGGGGGCGCGGTCCACGGGGCGTCGTCGGCCCAGGCGGGGTCGTCGAGCACCGGCCCCACGTAGCGTGCGTTCGGCGGGAGCGGGCCGGGGAGGTCGAACGCGGGGCTCGTCATGACGAGCTGGCGGCGCGCGGCGCCGAGCTGCTCCCACGACCGGTCGAGGGGCGCGAGCCCGAGGTCGGCGCGGAGGGCGTTGAGACCGTCGCGCGTGTACCGGTCGAACACGCGCGTCGACAGCGCGGTGACCGCCCGGTCGCGCACACGGCCGAGGGGTCCGCGGGCGGGCTTCAGCCCGGCCCCGAACGGCGTCCGGCCCGGTGCGGGCAGCGCGTAGACGTTGGGGACGAGCACGTCGAACGGGATGCCGCGCGACTGCGCCGCGGCCATGGCGCCGAACGCGAAGACCGACGTGACGACGAGGTCGGGCCGCTCGTCGTCGACGGCCGCGAGCACGTCGCGGGCGTAGCGGGGTGCGGGCCCGGCGATCAGGCGGTCGCCCAAGTCGCGTGCCTGCGCGAGCAGGCTCGGCGCCTCCCAGTCCCGCAGGGGGTCGTTCGCGGGGTCGCGGTCGGGCCGGTTCGGCGCGGTGGGCCACGGCACGAACGTCGCGCCCGTGGCGCGCACCTCGGGAGCCATCGAGTCCTCGGCGAGCACCCGGGCGCGGTGCCCCCGCTCCACGAGCCGACGGGCGGCCCCCACCTCCGGCGGGACCGTCCCTCCGCCGTCGGTCAGGGCGAAGAGGTACGTGCGAGGCATGAGCCGAGCCCTCCCCGTCGTTCCGCGGGCCGATCGGGCGAAGCCCGTCCGTGGACCACGCTAGCCCTGAGCCTGCTCCGCGACGCGGCCCGGACGACCCGGATTCGCGTCGGTCGCGGGCCGGATCGCGTAGCCGAGGCTGCGGAGCACCTCGTCGAGCCCTTCGAGAGCACCGCGGTGACCCCACGCGCGTGAGCCCACGAGCCCCTGGACGGCGACTTCGAGGTGGGCGTCACCGCGCGTGAGCCGGAGCGTCAACAGCTCCTCCACGTCGTGGAGGTCGAGGGCCACGAGCTCGACGGCGAGGTCCTCGCGCTCCATCCGGAGGAGAAGGGTCGGTGGGTCCGCGGTGCTCCAGAGATCCACCTCGTCACGGCGGACGACGAGTAGGCACGGCATGTGCCGCTCGCGCTGCTTCGGCGGGATCTGTTCGAGCAGAGCCCTGGAGCGACGGACCGGGAGGACGCGGGCGACCGTCGCTCCAGGGTTGGCGGCGACGGCCCGGCCGAGCTCGCGTCGGATCCGTGACCGCACGACGACCCCTACGACGATGACCGTGGCGACGACCGCGGCGCCGGTCCACAGGAGGCTCGCCACGGTGAGCGCGGCGCGGTCATGGAGCCGCAGGATCTGCGGGGTGACCAGCGCGGCGGCCCCGAGCAGCGCGGCGAGGACGGAGACGACCGTCGTCCCCCAGTCCCGCTTGTAAGCCCGTCGTCGTGCCATGGCCCGCCCCGTCGTCGTTCGCATCCAACCCTAGATCTGCTAGGGTCGGTACCCCTAGAACAACTAGGCATAGGAGTGCCATGCGTATCGACAAGGACCTCGTGGCCGCGTCGGCCACGCCGCTCGTGCTCGGGATCCTCGCGGACGGCGAGTCGTACGGCTACGCGATCCTCAAGCGCGTGGACGAGCTCTCGGGCGGCCGCATGCAGTGGACCGACGGCATGCTCTACCCGCTGCTGCACCGGCTGGAGCGGCTCGGGCTCGTCGAGGCGTCGTGGGGCACGTCCGACGTCGGCCGACGGCGCAAGCACTACGCGATCACGGCCGCGGGGCGCGAGGCGCTCGTCGAGCGCCAGGCCCAGTGGGACGTCGTCGCGCACGCGCTCCAGCAGGTGTGGCGCTCCGCCCAGGACGGGCTGCAGAACCCGCCGCGCGTCGCGGAGGGGTGGGCCTGATGGCGCCCGGCACGACGGCGCCCGACGCCGCGAGCCCCGGCCCGCACGCCGCGCTCGAGGCGCAGATCGACCAGTGGCGCGGGTACGTCCGCCGCCGTGAGGCGATCTCCGCGTCGGACGTCGACGAGATGGAGGACCACCTGCGCGAGCGCGTCGAGGACCTGCGCGCGACGGGCCTCGACGACGACGAGGCGTTCCTCGTCGCCGTGAAGCGCATGGGCACGCTCGACGACCTGTCGCGCGAGTTCGCGCAGGAGCACTCCGAGCGGCTGTGGAAGCAGCTCGTGCTCGTGGGCGAGCAGCCGGGCCGCACGCGCTCGTGGCGCGAGCTCGCCGTCGTGCTCGGGCTCGCCGCGGGCGCCGGCGTCGCGACGAAGATCGCGACGAGCGTCCTCGACGAGGACGTCGTGGCGCTCAACGCGGCGCTCCTCGTGCTGCCGTTCCTCACGGCCTACCTCGCGTGGAAGCGCCAGGTCACGGCGCGCGTGGTCGGGGCGCTCGTCGCGCCGTTCGTCGCGCTGGGCCTCGTCCTCAACCTCTACCCGTTCGAGCCCACGGGCTCGACCCTCGTCCTCGCGGTCCTCGCGGCGCCCGCCGTGGTGTGGGCCGTCGTCGGTGTCGCGTACGTGGGCGGGCGGTGGCGCTCGGACGCGCGACGCATGGACTTCGTGCGGTTCACGGGCGAGCTCGCCGTGTACTACACGCTCATCGCGATCGGGGGCGGCGTCCTGCTCGGCCTGACGACCGTGACCTTCTCGCTCGCCGGCGTCGACCTCGAGCCCTACCTAGACACCTGGATCCTGCCCCTGTGCGTCCCGGCCGCGCTCATCGTGGCCGCGTGGCTCGTCGAGGCCAAGCAGAACGTCGTCGAGAACATCGCGCCCGTCCTCACGCGCGTGTTCACCCCGCTGACGCTCGTCATGCTGCTCGCCGCGTTCGTCGTCCTCGCGACCGCGGGCGACCTCGCGGACGTCGACCGCGAGCTGCTCATCCTCATGGACGCGATCCTCGTGCTCGTCCTGTGCCTGCTCCTGTACTCGGTGTCGGCGCGCGACCCGCTCGCGCCGCCGTCGTTCTTCGACGGCCTCCAGGTGCTGCTCGTCGTCGCGGCGCTCGCGGTCGACGCGGTCGCGCTCACGGCGATGCTCACGCGCATCGCGGAGTTCGGGCTGAGCCCCAACAAGACCGCGGCGCTCGGGCTCAACCTGCTCCTGCTCGTCCACCTCGCGTGGTCGGCCGTCCTCGCGACGGCGTTCCTGCGCGGACGGCGCCCGCTCGCCGACCTCGTCGCGTGGCAGACCCGGTTCCTGCCCGCCTACGCCGGGTGGGCGGTCCTCGTCGCCGTCGTCTTCCCGCCCGTGTTCGGCTTCGTCTGAGAAGCGCGTGCCGCGGCCGCGTCGTCAGGCGCGGCGCGGCCGCCCCTCGGGCACGACGAGCGGCGTGCCCGTCACCGGGTCGGGGATGATCCGGCACGGGAGCCCGAACACGTCCTCGACGAGCGCGGCCGTCACGACGTCGCCCGGCGCGCCCTCGGCGACGATCGCGCCGTCCTTCATCGCGATGAGGTGCGTCGCGTACCGGCACGCGTGGTTGAGGTCGTGCAGCACGGCGACGAGCGTGTGCCCGCGGTCGCGGTTGAGGTCCGCGCACAGCTCGAGCAGCTCGATCTGGTGCGCGATGTCGAGGAACGTCGTCGGCTCGTCGAGCAGGAGGATCGGCGTCTCCTGGGCGAGCACCATCGCGACCCACACGCGCTGGCGCTGCCCGCCGGACAGCTCGTCCACGAGGCGGTCCGCGAGCCCGGTCGTCCCCGTCGCCGCGAGCGCGCCGAGCACGGCGGCCTCGTCCTCGCGCGACCACTGCCGCAGCAGCGTCTGGTGCGGGTAGCGCCCGCGGGCCACGAGGTCCGCGACGGTGATGCCCTCGGGCGCGATCGACGACTGCGGCAGGAGCCCCAGGCGCCGCGCGACCTCCTTCGCGGGGATCGACGAGATCGAGCGGCCGTCGAGCACGACCTGGCCGCGCGACGGCTTGAGCAGGCGCGACAGCGCGCGCAGGAGCGTCGACTTGCCGCACGCGTTCGGCCCGACGATCACGGTGAACGAGCCGTCGGGGACGCTCACGTCGAGGTCGCGCGCGATGACGCGGTCGTCGTAGCCGACGGTGATGCCGTCCGCGTGCAGGCGGTCGGCGCGCGGGGCGGCGTCGGTGACGGGGACGTCGGCGGGCGTCCCCGCGAGGGAGCTGGGTGGCACCGGGGTCCTTCCGGTCTGCGGGTTCGTGGTCACGTCCGGGCCTCGCGCACGAGGAGCCACACGAGGTAGACGCCGCCGAGGCTCACGGTGACGACGCCCACGGGGAGCTGGGTGGGCGCGAACGCGCGCTGCGCGACGAGGTCGCTCGCGGCGAGCAGCACGGCTCCCATGACGGCGGCGGGGAGGAGGCGCACGCCCGGCGCGCCCGTGAGGCGTCGCGCGAGCTGCGGCGCGGCGAGCGCGACGAACGCGATGGGTCCGGCCGCGGCCGTGGCGAGGGCCGTGAGCGCGACGCCGACGACGACGAGCGCGAGCCGCACCCGCTCGGTGCGCAGGCCGAGGGCGGTCGCGGCGTCGTCCCCGAGCTCGAGCAGCCCCATGCGCGGCGCGAGCCACGCGAGCGGGAGCACGAGGAGGACGGCGAGCACGCTCGCGGGCGCCGCCTGCGCCCACGTCGCGCCGTGGAGCGACCCGGCGCCCCACACCGCGGCCGCCATCGCGGTCTCGAGGTCGGCCGTGACGACGAGCCACTGGTTGACGGACGCGAGCATCGCGGACACGGCGATGCCCACGACGACGAGGCGGAACCCCTGGACCCCGCGCCGGTACGCGAGCAGGTACACGGCGGCGGCGGTGAGGACGCCCCCGACGAGCGCGCCCGCCGCGACGCCCGCGTACCCGCCGCCGACCACGAGGATCACGACGAGCGCGCCCGTGTAGGCGCCGGTGCTGAACCCGATGACGTCGGGGCTGCCGAGCGGGTTGCGGGTGATCGACTGGAAGATCGCGCCGCTCGTGCCGAGCGCCGCGCCGAGCACGAGAGCGAGGAGGGCGCGCGGCAGGCGCCACTCCACGACGACGAGGCGCACCGGTCCGTCCGCGGCGCCCACGAGCGCGTCGAGCACCTGCGGCACGCTGAGCGGGTAGTCGCCCGTCGTCAGCGCGACGACGCCGAGCGCGAGCCCGACGAGCGCGAGCGCCGCGCACACCGCGAGCGTCCGCACGTCGAGCCGGAGGCTCACGCGCCCGCCGAGCGCCCGGACGACGCGCGTGGGGCGGCCGAAGCCGCGGCGGTGCCCTCCGCCGTCGGGCACGCCCGGGCTCGTGGGCACCGGGTCCCGGACGGGCGCGCTCACAGCCCGCTCGCCGAGGAGCGGCGCACGAGCGCGACGAGCACGGGGGCGCCGACGAACGCCGTGACGATGCCGACCTGCAGCTCGCCCGGCGAGACGACCACCCGCCCGACGACGTCGGACACGAGCAGCAGGACGGGCGCGAGCACCGCCGCGTACGGCAGGATCCAGCGCTGGTCGGGCCCGACGGCCCACCGCGCGACGTGCGGCACCATGAGGCCGACGAACGCGATCGGCCCCGCCGCCGCGGTCGCCGCGCCGCACAGGAGCATCACGGCGACCCCGACGAGCACGCGCGTGCGCCCCACGTGGGCCCCGAGCGAGCGCGCGAGGTCGTCGCCGAGCGCGACGCTGTTGAGGGGGCGCGCGACGACCAGGGCGAGGACGAGCCCGGCGAGGACGAACGGCGCGATCGTCGCGGCCGTCTCCGTGGTGCGGCCCGCGAGCGAGCCGGAGGTCCAGAAGCGCAGGCGGTCGAACGCGGCCGGGTCGAGCAGGGTGACGCCCTGCGACAGCCCGGTGAGCACGGCGCCGAGCGCGACGCCGGCGAGCGTGAGGCGCACGGGCGTCGCTCCCCCGCGCCCCTGCGACCCGATCGCGTACACCGCGACCGTCGCGACGACTGCGCCCAGGAACGCGAACCAGACGAACGACCCGACGTCGGTGAGCCCGAGCAGCGCGACGGCGAGCACGACGGCGAACGCGGCGCCGGCGTTGACGCCGAGGATGCCCGGGTCCGCGAGCGGGTTGCGCGTCATCGCCTGGATGAGCGCACCGGCGACGCCGAGCGCCGTGCCCACGAGCAGACCGACGAGCGTGCGCGGCACGCGCAGGTCGCGCACGACCACGTGGTCGCTCGACCCGTCGTACGCGGTGAGGGCGTCCCACACCGTGCCGAGCGGGACCGGCTTCGACCCGACCACGAGGCTCAGCACGACCGCGAGGACGAGGGCCACGAGGGCGACGACGAGCCCGAGGCCGCGCCGCGCGTTCGTGCGCGCGACCCCTGCCGGGTGGTCGTCGCGGCCGGTCACGCCGTCGGCGGTACGGGCCGGTGCGTCGGCGGTCGCGGACGGGGTCATGGTGCTCGGATCTGGTCGAGGGGCGATCGCCCGGAGGGCGTGGTGAGGCAACCCTCACCTTATACGTGGCGCCCGCGGGGGTTGCCCGTCCGGGACCGCCGTGTGCGAGAGTGGCCGCATGACCTCGCACGTTCCCGTGGCCGCCGACCACGTCGTCACCGTCGACGACGAGGGACGCCGGACCGGCACCTTCGAGCGCGCCGCGGTCCACACGACCGAGACGCCGCTGCACCTCGCCTTCTCCTGCTACGTGCTCGACGACGCCGGGCGCCTGCTCCTCACGCGGCGCGCGCTCGTCAAGCGCACGTGGCCGGGCGTGTGGACCAACTCGTTCTGCGGGCACCCGCGGTGGACGGAGACGACCGAGGAGTCGATCGTCCGGCACGGGCGCCACGAGCTCGGCCTGGAGATCGCCGACCTCGAGGTCGCCGTGCCCGGGTTCCGGTACCGCGCGGTGGACGCGTCCGGCGTCGTCGAGAACGAGATCTGCCCCGTCTACACCGCGCGCGCCGCGGGACCGGTCGAGCCGAACCCCGACGAGGTCGTCGAGGTCGCGTGGGCCGACCCGCAGGACGTCGCGCGCTCGGTCGCCGCGACCCCGTGGGCGTTCAGCCCGTGGATGGTGCTGCAGGTCGGGGCGCTCGCGGGCGCCACGTCCGCGGGCGGCGGGGCGACGGCCCGTCTGGCCGCGGCGTTCGGGACCGCGACGGTCTGACGCCGGGGCGACCCGGCACCGTCGTCCCCCGCGGACCCGCAGGGCGGGTCAGCGTGCCGACTGCCGGGCGCGCGCGCTGCGGAAGCGCTCGGGGATCGCGAGGCGGTCCGCCCCTTGCGGCGAGACCGGCACGGGCTGCGCGGGCAGCGCGAGCGCCTCGACGTGCTCCGCCCCGGGCACCCCGGCCGCACGCGCCGCGTCGCCGAGCGCGCGGACGACCTGCTCCTGACGGCGCGGGTCGCGCGCGGAGAACACCCAGAGGTCCACGGCCGACGCCGTCGCGAGGTCGACGTGCTCGCCCCGCGCCCGGGCCTGCCGAAGGGCTCGCGGCGCCACGCCGACGAACGTCACCGCGCGCCGCGACCACAGCACGGTGCGCGACGCCGTGGAGACGCCGCGGTCCGCGAGCAGGAGGCCGAGGGTGCGCTGGCTCGCGACGACGGCCCGCACCGACGTCACGTCGAGCGCGGCGAACGGCACCGCCACCGGGCGCTGGAACGGGGCGAACGACCCGACGAGGATCCCGTGGTCCAGCACGACGAGCTTCTCCGACGCGAGGAACCACAGGATCAGGGCGGCGATCGCCACGAACGACGGCAGCAGGTACCCGATCGCGCCGACGCCGGCGTTGCCCACGAGCGCGGGGCCCACCGAGAACACGAGCACGAGGACGACGACGACCGTCCACGCGGGCGCGTTGGGCGTCGAGGCCGACACGTGGCGCACCGCCCCGAGGCCCGACGCCGCCGCGTGGTGGCGCACCTTGCGCGTGGCGCGCGCGCCCGTCGGCGCCGCGGGAGCCGCCGCGCCGCTCATCGACCCAGGAGCTCGACCGGGAGCCGGCGCACGGTGGCCGCCCCGACCTCGGAGAGCGTGAGCGTCGTCGGGGCGCCGTCGGCACCGTGCTCGCCGCCCCGGACCACGTAGACGCCGTCGGGCGTCGCGTACACGCTGACCTGCACGAGCACGTCGGAACCGGCGTGCACCGCGCCGAGCGTCGTCACGGCGAGGGCCCCGGCGAGCTCGGGCAGCTCGGGCGCCCGGGCGGAGAACTCCTCGGTCGTGAACGTCTGCGTGCGGCCGTCCAGGAGCGCCTTGCCGCCCGGGTCGAGGAACACCGCGAGCCGCCCGGCGAGCTCGGCGAGCGGGTAGACGCTGAAGGCGTGGTGGCCGCTCGGCGCGACCTCCTCCTCGAGCACGCGGTCGTCCTCGTGGAGGTAGACGTAGACCCAGTGCCGGCCGAGGGCCGTGGTGCGCTCCGCGGAGAGGATGGCGGTCGCGGTGCGACGCAGCACGAGCGGTCCGGTGATCTCGGGGACCGCCTCGATGCCGACGGCCGGGCGCTCGTCGCCGGAGCCGGCGGCCGCGGGCTCGCCGCCCGTGTTCTCGGCGGGCACGACGAGGCCGCGCGCGAGCAGCGAGCGGAGCGCGACGCGGCCCACGAGCGCGCGGTCGGCGCCCTCCTGCGCGTCGAGCCACGGCACGGCGACGATCTGCGGGTTCTGGAGCCCGTCGAGGATGACGATCTCCTCGTCCGTGAGCGTCACGACGTGGGTGACCTCCCCCGCGGTCGCGCGCTCCAGCGTGCGCTCCGCCGCGGCGATGTCGGACGCGGACCAGCGCATGGTCTCCTGGGTCACGAGAAGAGCCCTCCGATGAAGTCACCGGCGGCGGAGAGCCCGTCGCCGATCGCGTCCCCGACGTCGGACACGGCGTTCCCGATCGTATCGGCCGCGCTGCTCGCGAAGTCGGTGACGTGCCCCCAGCCGTCCGCGAGGTACGGACCCGGGTTCGAGACGAAGCCCGTGATCGAGTCCCAGTTGTCGACGACGAGGTTCCCGAGCGCCCACGCGCCCGCGACGACGCCCGCGCCGACGACGATGCCGATCCCCACGGGGTTGGTGAGCATGCCGGCCATCATGAGCATCGTCCCCGCGCCGCCGACGACCGACAGGCCGCCCATGACGCGGTCGACGCCCCCGCGCCAGCCGTCGTACTGGGTGTTGAACATCTGGTTGACGCCGCCGATGACGCCGAACAGCCCGCCGACGCCGCCCGCGATGCGTCCCGCGGTGCCGAGGCCCCCGAGCAGTCCCATCGCGTCGTCGAGCACCATGCCACGCGCGAAGACCGACGCGCTCGCCGCGGCGTCGGACAGGTCGGCGAGGCGGCTGGCCTGGAGGAACGCGGTGAGCGACTGGCCCACCTTCCACGTCTTCCACCCGGCGAGGCCGAACGAGATCGCGCTCCACGCGGTCTCGCCGACGTCCCAGATCGAGCCGTCGAGCGGGTCGTCGCGGCCGAGCGGTCCGCCCCCGGGACCCGTGGGCACGCCCGGGCCGGGCACGCCGGGCGACGGGATGCTGCCGCCCTCGGTGCTCGTCATGAACTGCTCGTCGGCGTTGCGCAGCACCGCCTCGGACGCCTGGGAGAGCGTCTGGCTCACCCCGCGCAGCAGCGCGACCGACGTGCCCGTCCACTCGCTGCGGAACTGGTCGGCGTCGCCGCCCTGCCAGCGCCCGGCCGCCTCCACGAGCCCGCTCACCTCGGACGTCGTGCTCACGAGCTGGTCCGACGCGGACTGCAGCGACCGCGCCAGCCTCCTCAGCTCGGTGACGTCCGCGCCCCACATACCGCTCACGCCGTGTGCCGTCCCCTCGTCCCTCGAAGTCCCCTGCCCCGGCCGGCGTCGTCGACGACGCACGGTTCGGGCATCCGGGAGGCTACCGCGCGGGCCGTCGCGCGAGCGATGGGGAGCACTTCCCGTCCCGGCCCGGCGGTCGCGGCGCGCGCGGTCGAGGTCGGCGCCCCGGCGGGTGACAATCGACGCATGCCTGCCGCGGTACCCGACACCCCCGCCACGTCCGACCGGACGGCCGCCGTGCCCGTCCCCGCGCGGGACGCGCCGTTCGAGGAGCACGTGGCGTGGGCGCGCTCGGTGCCCGTCGTGGGTCTCGACCTGGCGCCCGTCGAGGGCCGCGTCGTCGAGGACCCGCTGCCGTGGGACTACGCCGCGCTCGCGCGCGAGCTCGTCGCGAGCGGGCGCGGTCCGGTGCTCGACCTGGGGACGGGCGGCGGCGAGCTCCTGTCGACCCTCGCGCCGTTCCCGGCGGGCTCGGCCGCGACCGAGGGGCGCCCGTCCAACCTGCCGGTGGCCCGGCGTCGGCTCGAGCCCCTGGGCGTGGACGTGCGCCCGGTCGAGAGCGACGACGACGAGCAGCTCCTGCCGTTCTTCGACGGGCAGTTCGCGGTCGTGCTCGACCGGCACGAGGAGTTCGACCCGGACGAGGTCCTGCGCGTGCTCGAGCCGGGCGGGGTGTTCCTCACCGAGCAGGCCGACTCGCGCGACGGGGTGCGCCTCAGCACGGCGCTCGGCGCCCCGCTGCCGTGGGACCCGGACTCCGTGACGCTCGGCGCCGCCGTCGAGGTGCTGCGCGACGCCGGGTTCGTCGTCGACGTCGCGCGCGAGCACGAGGGGCTGCGCCGCTTCCGGGACCTGTCCTCCGCGCTCTGGTACCTCAGGCTCGTCGCGTGGCAGGTGCCCGACCTCGCGTCCCTGTCCCCCGAGGCGGTCGCGCGGTACGAGGCGCCGCTGCGCGCGCTGCACCTGCACCTCGCGGCGGGCCACGAGTTCGTCGACGAGGCGCCGCGCTTCCTCGTCGTGGCGCGCAAGCCCTTCTGACCGGGCCGCCCGCTCGGCGGGGCGACCCGGTCGCGCCGGCGTCGTGTCGGCGCCGGGCGGGGCGGGCGGAATCAGGCGCGGGGCGGCGCGGTCGAGTCGCGGACCACGAGCTCGTGGTCGGTGCGCCGGCGCCGCGGACGCGCCGACGGCGGCCGCAGCGCCATCTCGAACGCCGCCGCACCCATCTCGCTCATCGGCAGCCGCACCGTGGTGAGGGCCGGCGCGAGGTCCTGCGCGACCTGGATGTCGTCGAACCCCGTGACGGACAGGTCGCGCGGGACGACGACGCCGCGCTCGCGCAGCAGCGACAGCACGCCCGTGGCCATCGCGTCGTTGAGCGCGAGGATCGCCGTCGTCTCGGGTCGCTCCGCGAGGATGCGCGCGGTGGCGTCGCGACCGCCCTCGCGCGTGAACGGCGCGTGCACCACGAGGAGGTCGTCGGGGTCGAGCCCGTGCGCGGCGACGGCGCTGCGCACGCCCGCCGTGCGGTCGGCGACGGTCGTCAGGCGCTCGGGGCCCGCCGCGACGGCGAGACGGCGGTGCCCGAGCGCCAGGACGTGCGCGGTGATGCTCGCGGCGGCGGCCTCGTTGTCGGGGAGCACGGCGTCGCTGTGCAGGTGGTGGCGTCCGATGACGGCGACGCGCCCGCCCGACTCCTGGAACGCCTCGAGCTCGCGCGCGGCGTCGGCCTCCATCGCGGGCTCGACGTACCCGGACCCGGCGACGAGGATCGCGCCGACGCGGTGCGCGCGCATGAGGCGGATCTGCGTGACCTCGGCGCTGGGCTCGCGCTCGGTGTGGCTGATCTGCACGCTCCACCCGTGCTCGGTCGCGACGCGCACGACGCCGCTCGCGATCTCGGAGAAGTACGGGTCGCCGATCTCGTAGACGAGCAGGCCCGCGACGGACGTGGTGCCGCCGGCGAGCGTGCGCGCGTGCGGGTTGGCGATGTAGCCCATCTCGGCCGCGACCTCGCGCACGTGCTCGGCGAGCACCTCCGAGACGCCGTCGCTGCCCGACAGCGCGCGCGACGCGGTGGCGAGCGAGACGCCGGCCCGCTCGGCGACGTCGACCAGGCGCAGCGCGCTGCGCCCCCTCGTGGTCCGGCCCTCTCGACGCACCCGTGCTCCACTCCTTCGTGCGTCGCCCGGTCGGCGGCCCGAGAGCCCTCCCCGACGTGACGCTTGCCACATCCGCTGTCCGCACCGTACTCTAGCGGAAGCGCTTACGAAAGCGCTTTCGCAAAGCAGCGGTCTCGTACGGAGCAGTACGACCTCAGGTCTTCACTACGACGAAGTAGGGAGAGTCACGTCCATGCATTCTCGGTCGACTCCACGGATGTCCACCCGCACCCCGTCCCGGCGTGCGCTCGCGCTCGCGGCCGGGGTGACCGCGACCGCGCTCGTCCTCACGGCGTGCTCCGGAGGGTCCGACGGCGAGGGCGGGGGCGGCGGGTCCGACGACCCGATCGTCATCGGCATCTCCCTCCCGCTCACCGGCGACTTCTCCGAGCCCGGCAAGGGCGTCCAGCGCGGCTACGAGGCCTGGGCGCAGTTCGTCAACGAGGACGGCGGCCTCCTCGGACGGCAGGTCGAGCTCAAGATCCTCGACGACCAGTCCAACGCCGACCGCGTCGTGCAGGACTACGAGGCGCTCATCGCCCAGGACGAGGTCGACCTCGTGTTCGGGCCGTTCTCCACGCGCCTCGTCGTCCCCAGCGCCCGCGTCGCGCAGGAGTACGGGATGCTCTTCGTCGAGCCGGCCGGCGCCGCCGCCGAGGTGTTCGAGCAGGGCTTCGACAACCTCTTCTACGCGGCCCCCGCGGTCGCGGACGACCACTACAACTACCTCGCCGACCACATCCTCGCGATGCCCGAGGGCGAGCGCCCGCAGACGGTCGCCGTCGCCGCGATGGACGACCCGTTCGCGCAGGGCACCGCCTACGGCCTGCGCGACAAGCTCGCCGACGCCGGGCTCGACGTCGTCGTCGACGAGGTCTACCCGCCCAACACGACCGACTTCTCGTCCATCGCCGCGAAGATCAGCGACTCCGGCGCGGACATGGTCATCGGCGGCACGCAGTACCAGGACGCGGTCAACCTCATCGTGGCGCTGCAGCAGCTCGACTACCAGCCCACGCTCGCCGCGTTCTCGACCGCGCCGACCAACCCCGAGTTCGCCGCGGCGATCGGCTCGAAGACCGAGGGCATCCTGTCGCCCACCGGGTACACCGAGACCGCGAGCTGGCCGTCCAACGTCGAGTTCGTCGAGCGCTACACCGAGCTCCACGGCAACCCGCCCGGCGAGGACGAGGCCAACGCGTACACGACCGGCCAGGTCGTCGCCGCCGCCGTCGAGGCCGTGGGCTGCGCCGAGCAGGGCGAGTGCCAGCAGGAGCTCGTCGACTGGCTGCGCTCCAACGAGGTCGAGACCGTCGTCGGCCCGCTGACCTGGGACGAGACGGGCAAGCCCCAGGGCGCCCACCTCATCCAGCAGTACGTGGACGGCGAGATCCAGATCGTCCTGCCGGAGGACGCCCAGGAGGCCGAGTTCGTCTTCCCCAAGCCGGCGTGGTGATCGCCTCGTGACGGGAACGCTCCTCTTCCAGAGCCTCGTGCTCGGCGTGCTGCTGGGAGGGCTCTACGCCCTCCTGGCAGCGGGCCTCACCCTGTACTTCGGCGTGATGCGCGTCGTGATGATCGCCCACTCGGCGTTCCTCATCCTCGCCGCGTACCTCGCCTGGTTCTTCAACCAGCAGACCGGGATGGACCCGCTGCTGTCGCTCGTCATCACCGTGCCGCTGTTCTTCCTCGTCGGCGTGGGCATGCAGCGCCTGCTCATCACGCGCCTGCGGCCCGCGACCCTGACGATGATGTCCGTCCTGCTGACGTTCGCCGTCGCGCTCTTCATCGAGGGCATGATCGGCTTCGTCTGGAGCGGCACGCAGCGGCGCATCCAGCTCCCGTACTCGGGCGCGAGCATCGAGTTCTTCGGGGCGCGGATCGCCGTCGTCAAGCTCGTCGCGTTCGGCCTCGCGGCGCTCTCGCTCGCGCTGCTCTACCTGCTCATGAAGCACAGCCGGTTCGGGCAGGCGCTGCGCGCCACGATCCAGCACCGCGAGGCCGCGCAGCTCGTCGGCATCAAGACCGACCGCGTCGCCGGGTACGGCTTCGGCCTCGGCCTCGCGACCGCCGCGATCGGCGGGACCGCGCTGTCGCTCGACGCGACGATCTACCCGTCGCTGCACTGGCACTGGATCGGCCCGCTCATGGCGATCATCGTCGTCGGCGGCCTGGGGTCCATCCCGGGCGCCGCGATCGCCGCCATGGTGCTCGGCATCGGCCAGAGCCTGCTCCAGGTGCCGCTCGGCACCACGTGGGCGCAGACCATCTTCTACGTCGCGCTGTTCGCGACGCTGATGCTGCGGCCCCAGGGATTCTTCGGAGGTCGCCTTGCCCAACGCTTCTGACACCCGACCCGCGAGCCGCCGCGCGGCCGCCCGCCCGGTGCCCGACGGCGCAGGCACGGCCGCCGCTCCCGCCGCGCCTCCCGCACGGCGCCCGTGGGGCCGCGTGGCCCGCCTCGCGGCGCTCGTCGTCCTGGCCGTCGTGGTCCTGGCCTTCCCGACCGCGGCGCCCAACGCCTACATCCTGTCCGCCGGCATCGTCGTGCTCAGCTACGCGTGCACCGCGACCGCCTGGAACTTCATGGGCGGGTTCACCGGCTACGTCTCGCTCGGCCACGCCGCGTTCTTCGGGCTCGGCGCCTACGGGACGGGCCTGCTCATCCGCGACCTCGGGCTCCCGAGCTTCGTCGCGTGGCTCGCGGCCGGTGCGATCGTGCTGCTCGTGACGATCCCCGTCGGGATCGCCGCGCTGCGCGTGCGCGGCGCGTCGTTCGTCATCGTGTCGATCTCGTTCGTCCTCATCCTGCTGCTCGTGTTCCAGGCGTGGGGCACGTTCACGGGCGGCTCCGACGGCCTCGTCGTGCCGCGCCCGTTCCCGGACATGCTGCGGCCGGAGCACCACCGCACGTTCTTCTACCTGTTCGCCGGGCTCCTCGCGGTCATGCTGCTCGCGTGGTGGGCGATCGACCGCTCGCGGTTCGGCACCGGCCTCAAGGCCGTGCGCGAGGACGAGGACAAGGCCCAGGCGCTCGGCGTCCCGACGCGCAACTACAAGCTCGTCGCCTACGTCGTCTCCGCGACCTTCACCGGCCTCGCGGGCGGCATGTACGCGCTGTGGTTCGGCGACCTGGACCCGATCTTCCAGTTCTCCATCATGCTCGGCGCCTACATGGTCCTCATGGCCCTGCTCGGCGGCGTGCGCCACCTGTTCGGCCCGCTCCTCGGCGCGGTCATCGTCGGCACCGGCCTCGAGTACTTCAAGCTCGAGTTCGGCGACACCCAGTTCCACCTCGTCGCCACCGCCCTGCTGCTCGGCGTCGTGGTCCTCTTCATGCCCGACGGCATCATCCCCGCGGCCCAGGCGCTCGTGAAGCGCTTCGGCCCGCAGGACTCCTCGATCCGCGAGATGACCGCGGCCGAGCTCCTCGAGCGCAACCGCGCCGCCGCCCCCGCCACGACCGCGCCGGCCGAGGCGACCACCGACGCCGGCGGCCCCTCGGGACGACGCGCCGGCGACCCGACCGCGGAGCGAACGACCGCCGTCGGGCAGGAGACGCGCGAAGGTGCCGCCGCCACCGAGGGCCCGGGAGAGGACGAGGGGCCGCGTCGTGGCGGGCCTGGCGGGAGCTCGCGAGGAACGAGCGAGCGGATGGAAGACGCGGCCCCTCGTCCTCGGACGGGCCCGGAGGAGGACCGATGACCACGACCATGCACCAGACGACGCGCAACCTGGAGACGGTCGGCCTCACCAAGTCGTTCGGCGGCGTCCACGCCGTCCGCGACGCGACGGTCACGTTCCAGCACGGCAAGATCAACGCGCTCATCGGGCCGAACGGCTCGGGCAAGACGACCTTCTTCAACTGTGTGACGGGCATGATCAAGCCGGACTCCGGCACGGTCACGTTCCGCGGCGAGGACATCACGCGCCGGGCGCCCCACAAGATCGCGCGCGCCGGGATCGGGCGGAGCTTCCAGCTCTGCCGCGTGTTCCCCCGCATGACCGTGCTCGAGAACATGCTCGTCGCGGTCCGGCGCACGAAGGTGCGCGAGCTGCTCGCCGGGGCGCGCAACCCGGAGGAGATCGACAAGGCGCGCGCGCTGCTCGTGCGCGTCGGCATCGACCACCTCGAGAACGTCGAGGCGCGCAACCTGTCCTACGGGCAGCAGAAGCTGCTCGAGCTCGCGGGCGTGCTCATGGGCGACCCGGACACGATCATGCTCGACGAGCCCGCGGGCGGCGTGAACCCCGCCCTCATCGGGCGCATCGGGACGCTCGTGCAGGAGCTCAACGCGGAGGGGCGCACGTTCCTCGTCGTCGAGCACAACATGGACATGGTCATGAGCCTGTCCCACCACGTCATCGTGTTCGACCGGGGCCGGCCGATCGCCGAGGGGACCCCCGCCGTCGTGCAGTCCGACCCGCGAGTCCTGGAGGCTTACCTTGGTGTCTGACCCGACCCCCGGAGCGGGGGCGACGCAGGAGTACCTCCTCGAGCTGGACGACGTCCAGGCCGGGTACGGACGCGCGGCGATGGTGCTGCGCGGCCTGACGATCCGCGTGCCGGCCGCGACGGTCGTGTGCCTCGTCGGGCCGAACGGCGCCGGCAAGTCGACGGTGCTCAAGGTCGCGAGCGGGCTGCTCAAGCCGCGCTCGGGCCGCATCCTCGTCGGCGGGCGCGACGTCACGGGCCAGGGGCCGCAGGAGATGCTGCAGTCCGGCCTCGCGCACGTGCTCCAGGGCCACAGCGTGTTCCGCGAGATGACCGTCGCGGAGAACGTGCTCCTCGGCGCGTACACCCTGCGCGACAAGCAGAAGGTCGCGGAGCGCGTCGCGTTCGTGCAGAACCTCTTCCCCATCGTGGGCGAGCGGTGGAAGCAGCTCGCGGGCCTGCTGTCCGGCGGGCAGCAGAAGCAGGTCGAGTTCGCGCGCTCGCTCATGGTGAGCCCGGACGTCGTGCTGCTCGACGAGCCGTCGATGGGCCTCGACCCCAAGACGACGTCGACCGTGTTCGAGCAGGTCGTGCGCATGCGCGACGCGGGCGTCGCGGTCCTGCTCGTCGAGCAGAACGCGCGCCGCGCGCTCGAGACGGCCGACATCGGCTGCGTGCTCGACCTCGGGCGCGTGCACATCACCGGGCCCGCGCCCGAGCTCCTCGCCGACCCCCAGCTCTCCGAGCTCTACCTCGGCGGCCGCCCCGCCGAGCGCTCGCTCTCGCAGAACGGATGACCCGCAGCATGACCAGCCAGACCACCGGCGCGCTCGCGCCCGACCACACCGTCCGCATCGTCATGAACGGCGTCACCGGACGCATGGGGTACCGCCAGCACCTCGTGCGCTCGATCCTCGCCATCCGGGACGCCGGCGGGGTGGAGCTCGACGACGGCACACGCCTCCAGGTGGAGCCCGTGCTCGTGGGCCGCAACCGCGCGAAGCTCGCCGAGCTCGCCGCGCGCCACGACGTCGCCGAGTTCACGACCGACCTCGACGCGGCGCTCGCGGACCCGACCGCCACGGTCTACTTCGACGCCCAGGTGACGTCGGAGCGCACCAAGGCGATCCTCAAGGCGATCGCGGCGGGCAAGCACGTGTACACGGAGAAGCCGATCGCGGAGTCCGTCGCGGACGGCGAGGAGCTCGCGGACGCGGCGCGCGCCGCGGGGGTGATCCACGGCGTCGTGCACGACAAGCTCTACCTCCCGGGCCTGCTCAAGCTCAAGCGGCTGATCGACGGCGGCTTCTTCGGCCGCATCCTGTCGGTGCGCGGCGAGTTCGGGTACTGGGTGTTCGAGGGCGACTGGCAGCCGGCGCAGCGGCCGAGCTGGAACTACCGCGCCGAGGACGGCGGCGGGATGGTGCTCGACATGTTCTGCCACTGGAACTACGTGCTCGAGAACCTGTTCGGCCCGGTCGAGGCGGTCATGGCGAAGGCCGTGACCCACATCCCCCGGCGGTGGGACGAGCACGGCCGGCCGTACACCGCGACGGCCGACGACGCCGCCTACGGGATCTTCGAGCTCGCCGGCGCGGACGGCCCGGTCCTCGCGCAGATCAACTCCTCGTGGGCGGTGCGCGTGGACCGGGGCGAGCTCGTCGAGTTCCAGGTCGACGGGACGCACGGCTCGGCGGTCGCGGGGCTGTTCGGGTGCCGCATCCAGCCGCGCGCCCGCACGCCCAAGCCGGTGTGGAACCCGGACCTGCCGACGGACCAGGACTTCCGCGCCCAGTGGGAGCAGGTGCCGGACAACCAGGAGTTCGTCAACGGCTTCCGCGCGCAGTGGGAGGAGTTCCTGCGCGACGTGCACGCCGGCCGCCCGCACCCGTACGACTTCGACGCCGGGGTGCGCGGGCTGCGGCTCGTGGACGCGGGCTACGCGTCGTCGCGCGAGGGGCGCCGCGTGGAGCTGACCGGCCGGCCGGCCGACGGGACGGGCGCGTGAGCGGCGCGCGCGGGGTGCGGATCCCGCTCGCCGACGGCGGGACCCGGCTCGTCGAGCTCCACCCGCCCCGCGAGTGGGCGGACCACCCCGGGCCGTACGCGTCGCGCGTCGCGTTCGCCGCGGCGCACGTCGTGGCCGACCCGCGCGGCGAGAACGTGCCGGGCGCGCCGGCCGTCGTCGACTGGGACTCGACGCTCGCGTTCCGGCGGCACCTGTTCCGGTACGGGCTCGGCGTCGCGGAGGCCATGGACACCGCGCAGCGCAACATGGGCCTCGACTGGCCCGCGGTGCAGGAGCTCGTGTCGCGCAGCGCCGCGCAGGCCCGCGAGGTCGGCGCGCGCATCGCGTCGGGCGCCGGGACCGACCACCGCGGCCCGGACGAGCTGCGGACCGTGGACGACGTGGTCGCCGCGTACGCGGAGCAGGTCGCGTTCGTCGAGGGCACCGGGTCGCAGGTGATCCTCATGGCGTCGCGGCACCTCGCGCGCGTCGCGACGTCGGCGGACGACTACCTGCGCGTCTACGACGCGATCCTGTCCCAGGTGGGTGAGCCGGTGGTCCTGCACTGGCTCGGTGAGGCGTTCGACCCGAACCTGCGCGGGTACTGGGGCTCGACGGACGTCGCCGCGGCGACGGCGACGTTCGTCGACCTCGTGCGCGCGCACGCGGCGAAGGTCGACGGGGTCAAGGTGTCGCTGCTGTCGGCATCGCACGAGGTCGGTCTGCGCGCTGTACTTCCCGAGGGTGTCCGGTTGTACACGGGCGACGACTTCCACTACCCCGAGCTGATCCGGGGCGACGGCGAACGGCACTCGGACGCGCTCCTCGGCGCGTTCGCGGCCGTCGCCCCTGCCGCCTCCGCGGCGCTCGCCGCGCTCGACGACGGCGACCTCGACCGGTACGACGCCGAGATGGCGCCGACGCTCGCGCTCTCGCGGCACGTGTTCGAGGCGCCGACGTACTACTACAAGACCGGCATCGCGTTCCTCGCGTGGCTCTCGGGCCACCAGCCCGGGTTCACGATGGTCGGCGGGCTGCAGTCCGCTCGGAGCGTCGTGCACCTCGCGCGCGCGTTCGAGCTCGCGAACGAGGCGCGGCTCCTGCCCGACCCGGACCTCGCCGCGCACCGCCTCGGGCTCGTGCTCGCGGCGGCGGGGTTCGAGGCGGGCGCCAGCGCGGACGTGCCGGTCGCCGTCGGGCAGGGGGTCGCATGAGCACCGAGATCTCGGAGTTCCCGTCGAGCCCGGGGCCAGCCGAGCATGCGGCTGTAGACCGTCCGGGGCTCGGGACGGGAGACGACCGCATGGTCGGCGGGGAGGTGGACGTGCCGAGCGGGCTCCCCGCGCGGGTCCCGACGCCGCAGCCCGGGGACCCGCGGCTCGCTCGCCTCTCGCTCAACCAGCGCACGACGGCGGGCTGGTCGCTGCGCGAGGCGGTCGACGGGTGCGTCGCCGCGGGGCTCCCGGCGATCGGCGTGTGGCGCGAGCCCGTGGCCGAGGTCGGGCTCGACACGGCGGTGCGCTGGGTGCGCGACGCCGGGCTGCGCGTCTCGTCCGTGTGCCGCGGCGGCTTCTTCACCGCGAGCGACCCGGACGCGCGCGCGGCAGCCCACGCGAGCAACCTCGCGGCGATCGCGGAGACCGCCGCGCTCGGCGCCCCGACGCTCGTGCTCGTCCCGGGCGGGCTGCCGGACGGCGACCGCGACCTCGTCGGGGCGCGCGAGCGCGCGGCGGAGGCGATCGCGGCGCTCGTCCCGGCGGCGCGCGACGCGGGCGTGACGCTCGGGATCGAGCCCATGAACCCGATCTTCGCGGCCGACCGGGGCGTGGTCTCGACGCTCGAGCAGGCCCTCGACCTCGCCGAGCCGTTCGCGCCCGCGGAGGTGGGCGTCGTCGTCGACACGTACCACGTGTGGTGGGAGCCCAAGGTGCACGAGCAGATCGCGCGCGCGGGCGCCGCGGGCCGCATCGTCAGCTACCAGGTGTGCGACTGGATCACCCCGCTCCCCGCGGACACCCTGCTCGGGCGCGGGATGATGGGCGACGGGCACGTCGACTTCCCGGCGTTCACGCGGTCCGTCGCCGCGGCGGGCTACACGGGCGACGTCGAGGTCGAGATCTTCCACGCCGACGTGTGGGCCGCGCCGGGCGCCGACGTCGTCGCGACGCTCGCACGCCGCTACGTCGAGCTCGTCGAGCCCTACCTGGCGCCCTGACGACCGGTCGCCGGCGCGCGGGGCGGCGCGCCGGCGCCGGGTAGGGTGCCCCGGAGGCTCGGAGCACGGAGGTGGACAGGATGAGCGGGGCACCGCGCACGCGGTTCGCGGGCGACACCCAGCAGGCGCGCACGTACGCGTGGTTCCTCACGTTCGCGGCCGCCGTGCCGCCGGCCGTCGTCGCGGTGTTCGTGCTCGGCTGGTACCGCGCCCAGGTGTACGGCTGGACCGACAGCCTGCGCAGCTACCACGTGGGGGACCCGTTCCCGTGGGGGTGGGTCGCCGTGGGCGTGCTCGGCTGCGCGTTCCTCGCCCGCTTCGCCGTCCGGCAGTGGCGCCGGTACCGCGAGCTCGTCGCCGACGACCGCCGTCGCGGCGTGCGACCGTCCTGAGGGGCATGGGGAGCGGTCACCATCGACGGCCCCCGGACCGGGTCCGTACGCTGTGGGCGGCGCCGGGCGGGTGGGGCCGCCGAGCCGTCCCGACCGGGCGGACGTGGGCGAGGACGCGGAGAGGCGACACATGAGCAGCGGGATGTACGGGGCCGACGTCGAGGCCCTGCGCTCGCTCGCGGGCAGGGTGGCGGACGGCGCGCAGGCGCTCGAGCTGGCCGCGTCCGCGATCGAGACGGCGGTCGGCGGGGCGCGCTGGGAGGGGTCGGACGCCGCGGAGTTCCGCTCCGCGTGGACGTCGACCCTCCGGCCGAGCCTGACCGGCACCGCCGCGCTCCTCACCGACGCGGCCGACCTCCTGCGCGGCAACGCCGACCAGCAGGACTCCGCGAGCCGCGACGGCGGACCGGGAGGTCCCGGCGGCCCGGGCGGTCCCGGGGGTCCGGGCTCCCCCGGCGGCCCCGGTTCTCCCGGCGGCCCCGGCGACCCGACGAGCCAGTCGGGCGACGGCGGTCCCCCGGACTGGCTCGTCCCGCCGTCGTGGCTGTCGACCGACATGACGCAGGGCGGCGTGCTCAACTGGATCGCGTCCGAGGGCGTCGACGCCTGGGCCACGATGAACAAGCTCGACGACCCGCTCAACGCGCTCGGGCTCGCCGACAACCTGGCCTCCGCCGGGAAGGTGCTCAAGGGCGCCGGGTTCCTGTTCGACGGCTACTCGGTGTACAGCGGCACGATGCAGGCCTGGGAGGGCTTCGCGGAGGGTGACGGCTTCAAGGGCACCGACGGCGTCATCACGGCCGGTCTCGGCGCCGCGGGCATCGGCGCGGCGATCTTCCTCGCGAGCAATCCCGTGGGCTGGGCGATCGCGGGCGCGGGTGCCGTGTGGGGCATCGCGACCCTCCTGTCCGGTGACGTCCCGGTGACCAAGCGCATCGCCGACGGCGCGGGCTGGCTGTGGGATCGTGGGGGCGACCTCGCGTCCGGCGCCGCCAGCGTCGCGAGCGACGTCTGGGACGCGGGCGGGGACTTCCTCGACGGGGCGACCGAGACGCTGAAGAAGGCCTGGCCGTGGTGACCACGGCGCGCACGCACGACCGCGGCAGCACGCCGCACGAGGAGAGGGACGACCGATGACCACGCAGACCGAGACGGCGAACCGTCCGGACGACGGGCTCATCGAGCTCACGGGGCCGGAGCTGCTCGTGCTCCTCTCCCTCAACGAGGGCCCGGCGGCGACGCGCACGCGCGAGAGCCTGCGCCTGCCCGACCTCCCCGCCGACTCGCCGCTGCTCGCGGCGGGCGTGAGCTCGCTCGTCGTGCGCCGGCTCGCGGCCGTCGAGGGGGAGAACCTCGCGCCGGTCGGGAACGTCGTCCCGCTGACGCGCGTCCTCACGACCGCGACGGAGTGGGTCGAGGCCGCCGCGATCGCGGACGAGCGCACCAACGCGGCGCTGCTCGTGGGCGCGCAGGGCGGCGCGGTCGTGCTCGAGCCCCGGCCGTTCGGCATCTGGCACGTGCGCCCGCTCCAGATGGGCGACCCGCTCGCGGACGCGGCCTCGCGGTTCGTCCGGGCGGCGTTCGCGCAGCTCCCGGGCCGCCCGTTCGGCGGCAGCATCAAGGTCGTCGACGCGTCGGGCGCCCGGACCGCGGCCGTGCGCGTCGAGGGCGACGGGACGTGGGAGATGACGAGCGGTCCCGCGGGCGAGGAGCCCACGCCGTCGCCGATCACGCCCGACCCGACGTTCGCGGTGCTCGCGACCGCGGTCGCCTGACCCGGGGCCGGCCTCTCAGAGCTCCCGGAGCGCCGCCTCGCGCTCGTCGTACGCGCTGCGCGCGGCGGCGATGCGCTCCTGGTGCGCCTCGGTCCACACGACGAGCGCCTTGGTCGTCGCGTGCAGCGACCGCCCCATCTCGGTGAGCGCGTAGTCGACGCGCGGGGGCACGGTCGGGTGGACGGTGCGCTCGACGATGCCGTCGCGCTCGAGCTGGCGCAGCGTGCGGGACAGCATGCGCTGGCTGATCCCGTCGATCTCGCGCTTGAGCTCGGTGAAGCGCATGACGCGCCGGTCGAGCAGCGCGATGGCGAGCAGCGACCACTTGTCCGCGATCCGGTCGAGGATCTGGCGCACCTCGCAGTCCTCGCGCGCGTCCCACTGCCAGACCTCGGCGTCGCACTCCCACCGTGACCGCGTGTCGCAGTCCTGCGCCTCGGGGCCCGGGGCCCGCGCCGTCGTGGTATCCGCGGTGATACCAGGTACGTCGGATGTGCCGTCTTCCATGCCTCCCGATCCTGACCCACGATGGGCTCGGTATCAAGAGGTAACCGAGTACCGGTGGGTGCGCAGGAGGGAAGGGGACGCGATGACCGACGGGACCAGGAAGGGCGGCGGGAGTGCCGCCCGGGAGGGGCGCCTGACGCTCCGTGACGCGGCGCTGCTGCTCGTGCTGTGCGGCGCGATCTTCCTCGAGGGCAGCGACATCGCGATGCTCTCGGTCGCGCTCCCCGGCATCCGGGCCGACCTCGGGCTCGCCACGGGCGAGCTCGGCGGGGTCGTGACGGCGTACGTCGTCGGGTACGGCGGGTTCATGCTGCTCGGCGGTCGGGCCGCCGACCTGTACGGGCGGCGCCGGATGTTCGTCGTCTGGCTCCTCGTCTTCCTCCTCTTCTCGGGTCTCGGCGGGTTCGCGACGGAGGGCTGGATGCTCCTCGTCTCGCGGTTCGTCACCGGCGTGGCCGCCGGGTTCCTCACGCCGGCCGGGATGTCGCTCATCACGACGTCGTTCGCCGAGGGGCCGCGGCGCAACCGCGCGCTCGTCGTCTACGGCGCCGCGGGAGCGGCCGGCTTCTCGCTCGGGCTCGTCGTCGGCGGCCTGCTCGCCGCGATCGGCTGGCGGTGGGTCTTCTTCGCGCCCGTCATGCTCGCCGTCGTGCTCCTCGTCCTCGCGCTCTCGACGATCCCGCGCGACGTGACGACGCGCGTCCGCGGCGCGCTCGACGTCGTGGGCGCCGTGCTCGCGACGTCCGCGATGGTGCTGCTCGCGACGGGCGTCGTGCGCCTCGAGCACCCGGGCGTCGGGACCGTGTGGACGGTCGCCGCGCTCGTGGGCGGCGCCGTCCTGCTCGTGGCGTTCGTCGCGCGGCAGCGTCGCGTGGCCCACCCGCTCCTGCCGCTGCGCCTCTTCCGCTCGCGTGCGCTCGTGCGCGCGAACGTCTCGGCGGTGCTGTTCGCGGGCGGGTTCTACGGCTTCCAGGTGCTGCTCACGCTCTACCTGCAGGAACTGCTGGGGTGGACGCCGTGGCAGACGGGTCTCGCGATGCTCGTCATGGCGATCGACGTGGTGCTCGCGCCCGCGCTCACGCCCCGCCTCGTCGAGCGCTTCGGGGTGCCGCGCGTCATCGTCGGCGGTCTCGTCGCGGCGACCGCGGCGGCCGGGTGGTTCCTCGCGTCGGGGCTCGGCTGGACGTACGCGCTCATGGTGCCGGGTCTCGCGCTGGTCGGGGTCGCGTTCGCGCTGGTCTACGGCCCGCTCGCGATCGCCGCCACGACGGGCGTGGGCGACGCGGAGCAGGGCGTGGCGGGCGGGGTGCTCAACACGGGGTTCCAGCTCGGGGCGGCGCTGGGCATCTCCGCGGCGACGGCGGTGAGCGTCCTGGCGCTCGGGGACGCGACCGGCCCGGAGGCGGGGCTGCGCGCGTTCCACACGGCGCTGTGGGTGCCGGTCGCGGCGTTCGCCCTCGCCGCGGTGGCGATGGGGACGCGGCGTCCGGGCCGGGCGTCGTCGTCGGGCCCGACGGCTCCCGAGGCCGCCACGGCCCCGCCGGCCGAGGCCGCCACGACCCCGCGGGCCGAGCCGGCGCCGGCCCCCGCGACGCTCGACGCCTGAGGGCGGGCAGCGAGAAGCCCGCGGGCTGGAGATCTCCTCCTGTCGTGCTGGACGAGGGCACGACACCCGCGGGCTCCGGTGGCTGCGTGGTACTCGCTCGTCGTCGGGCGCCTCCCCTCGGGAGACCCCGCCCGATGAACGGGCTCACCGCATCCGGTCCGTTGCTGGATCGGTTGCGCGACGACTAGCGCGCAGCCACCTCACGAGTCCGAAGAGTATTCACTTCCAGGACCACCTCCTTTCGCGTGTACGACGACGGTACGTCCGCCCGCGACCACGGCGCCAGGGCTTTTCGCCCACGGCGTGGCGCCGGGGCGGGTCGTCACGCGGGTCGCAGGTGCGCCCACTCCTCGGGGTAGTCGTCGAGCCACGCGGCGAACGACTGCGCGGGGCGCTCGACGAGCCGGGGCACGGTGTCGCTCACGCGAGCGAGCTCGCCCGCGGCGATCGCCGTGTACGACGACACCCAGCCGTCGACCTCGAACCGCGGCGCCCTGAAGCGCTCGCGCGAGGCGTACGCCTCCTCGAGCGTCTCGGGGTGGTACGCGATCTCGCGGCCCGTGACCGCGGACAGCACGTCCGCGACCTCGGCGAGCGTGAGGGCCTCGGGGCCCGTGACGTCGTACGTCACGCCGTCGTGCCGGCCCGGGTCGGTGTCGAGCAGGACGACGCTCGCGACGTCGGCGATGTCGTCGTGCGACACGGACGCGACCCGCCCGTCGCCCGCCGGCCCGCGGATCACGCCGTCCTCCCCGACCATGAGCGCGAGGCCCCGGTGGTAGAGGTTGTCGCGCAGGAACGTGTGCCGCACGCCCGTCGCGCGGATGTACTCCTCGGTGCGCCAGTGGTCGCGCGCGAACGTGAACGTGGCGTCCGGAGCGGCGCCGACGAACGAGACGTAGACGAGGTGCCCGACGCCCGCCGCGATCGCGGCGTCCACCGCGGCGCGGTGCTGCGCGACGCGGTCGGCGCTCTCGCGCGCCGAGACGAGCACGACGGTGTCGACCCCCGTGAAGGCCTCGACCATGCCGCGCGTGTCCGTGTACCCGCCGACGACGGCGACGTCCGACTCCGGGAGCGGGTCGTCGCCGAGGCGGGGGGCACGCGCGGCGTCGCGCACGACGAGGCGCTGCGGAGCGCCCTCGGCGGCGAGGCGGAACGCGAGCTTCGACCCCAGCAGACCGCTCGCGCCCGTCACGGCGACGCGCCCCGACCTCGCCCCGATCATCATGTCCTCACGGTAGACGCGCCGACCACGCGCCGCCCGGCGGCGGACGACGTCCGCTCCGCGCTGCGGATCCGGCGAGAATGGGCCCATGACCAGTGCCGAGACCCGCCCGGGCCCCTACCGCGTCATGACCGTCTGCACCGGCAACATCTGCCGCTCCCCCATGGCCGAGATCGTGCTGCGCGACCGCTTCGAGGCGGCGGGCCTCGGCGACCGCGTCGTCGTGGACTCGACCGGCGTGAGCGACGAGGAGCGCGGCAACCCGATCGACCGCCGGGCGGGCGCCGTGCTCGCGGAGCACGGGTACGTCGTCGACGGGACGCACCGCGCTCGCCAGGTCACGGCGCGCGACCTCGCCGCGCGCGACCTCGTGCTCGCGATGACGGCCCAGCACGCGCGCGCCCTGCGGCGCCTCGACCCGGAGGCGCCCGTGCGGATGTACCGGTCGTTCGACCCGGCGGCGCCGCGCGTCGAGGCAGGCGGGTCCGAGCACGTGCTCGACATCGCCGACCCCTGGTACGGGGGCCGGCAGGACTTCGAGGAGTGCCTCGCGGAGGTCGAGGCCGCGGCCGACGGGATCGTCGACGTCGTGCGCGCCGAGCTCGGCGGCTGAGCCGGCTCAGCGGCGCGCCCGCGGGTCCGGCTCGACGGCGGGTGCGGGGCGGGGCAGGTACGCCGCGGCCCACTGCGCGATCCGCCCGTACGCGAGCGCGCGGACGGGCCGTGCGGAGAGCAGCACGTCGTGGAGCGCGCCGTCGAGGCGCGCGAGGGTGACGAGGTCGCCGAGCTGGACGCACCGTCGCGCGACGCCGTCGACGTCGATCGCCGTGTCCGTGCGCAGCATCTCGGGCGACCACCGGGGCAGGAGCGTGCTCCGCGCGGAGAGCAGCACGAGCACGGGGGCGCCGAGCGACAGGCCGAGGGCCACGGTCTGCTGCCCGCGGAAGATCGCGGCGAGCCACGCGGGCGTCGTCGGGAAGCCGTGCTGCGGTCGCCACGCGAGGTCGTAGGTCCACTCGCCGCCGAAGTCCTTGCTCACGGAGCGCGTGTAGAAGCCGAGGTCGACGCTCGGCAGCCGGCGGGTCGGCGTGAGGCGGGCGCGGGCCCCGATGACGGGTTCGAGCAGGAGCCGCCCGACCTCGCGCGTCTGGAACTCCAGCCAGGGGCTGTTGAGCACGAGCGCCGCGGCCCGTCCCGGGTGCCGCGCGAGCCACAGGCTCAGCGTGAGCCCGCCCGTGGAGTGCCCCATGAGCACGAGCGCGCGTCCGGAGCCCTCGGCGCCGTCGTGCCCCATCGCGGCGAGCGCGGCCTCGATGTCCTCGTCGTACGTGGACAGGTCCGTGACGTAGCCCGGCGTCTGCCCGGGGCGCAGGCTGCGACCGTACTTGCGCAGGTCGAGCGCGTGGAACCGCGCGCCGTGCGCCTCCCAGAAGTCCGCCAGGTCGGTCTGGAAGAAGTAGTCGGACCAGCCGTGGACGTAGAGCACGTCGAGGTACGGGTCGTCGCCGGCCCGACGGCGGCGCACGAGCGTCGCGACGACGTCGCCCTCGGCGTCGGGCGCGAGGGGCAGCGTCAGCTGCTCGTAGTCGTCCCCGAGCACGTCGGGCTCCCACGCGGCCATGCCGCGACGATAGGCGCGCGGCGCCGCGTGCGCGCGGGCGGCGCCGCGCACGGTGCGGGCGCGGGTGCGTCCCGGGCGGGTGTCAACGGGCGGCGCGGCGCGCCCGCCAGCGTGCGACCTCGCGCTCGACGTCGCGCGTCGGGGTGACGACGGGCGGCCCGCCGAGGAGCTGGCGCCGGGCGTCGACGACGCGTGCGTTGAAGTCGGCGAGGATCTCGCGCACGGCCTGCTCGTCGAGCTCCCGGTCGAGGCGGTCGTCGAGCTCGCGGTCCTCCTGCTTGAGCAGCATCGCGGGAGGGCCGAGGCCGGTGAGCCGTTCGCGCTCGATGACGGACTTGAGCCACCAGTCCGGGTCGTGCGTGCCCGTCAGGCCGGGGATGGGCTTGCCCGCGAGCGGGAGGTCGTCGAACTCGCCGCGCCGGATGGCCTGGTCGATCACCGTGTCGACGTACATCGCGCGGTCCTCCTGTCGTACACGGCGCGGGCCCCGCAGCGCGTCGCCCTCGTCCGGCTCGCCCTCGTCCGGCTCGCGCTCGTCCGACCGGCGCCCGTCCGCGCGGGCCTCGTCCCCGACGCCCGGCAGGTCCGCCCGGCTCGCGTCGGGCCCGTCGCCGCGCTCGGCGTCCTGGCGCTCCGCCTCCTCGCGCGCGATCTCGCGGTCGACCCGGTACTGCGCGGCACGGCGGACGGGGTCCACGTCCGGGGTGCGCGAACGTCGTCGGAACACGAGTGCCTCCTTCGTCGCCGGTCCGTCCACCCTAGGCAGACGGGACGCGGCGGATCGAGCGGTCGGCCGTCAGCCGTCGAGGAGCGGGTGGTAGCGCCGGCGCAGTGCGCGGTCGAGGGCGGCCAGGCCGCCCGCGACGGACAGCACGGTGTTGACGGGCGCGGGGAGGTCGGGCACGAACGGCGGCGACCAGCCCGTGAGCCCGGAGACGAGGTCGAGGAGCTGCGGCACCTGCGTGACGAGCGCGACCGCGAGCACGACCCACGCGGCGACGCCGACGACGCGGCTGGCCGTCGGGTGCTCGCGGTCCATGCGGTCGCGCCACGCCTCGGCCGTCCCGCGCATCGGCGGGACGTCCCGGACGTCGCCCACGGCGTCGACGACGCGCACGTAGCGCATCCCGTAGAGGCTCATGCGCGCCTCCAGGACAGCGCCGCCGAGGTCGAAGCGGGCCCGGGACCGCTGCTCGTCGACGAGGCGGCGGTCGCGGTAGAGGCGGATGCGCTCGTCCCAGTCGAGGAAGTCGACGCCCACGACGTACTCGTGCCCGCCGTGGTGCAGCACGAACGCGCTGCGCCACAGCACGTCCCAGCCCCGCACGGGCCGGAACGCGGCGCCGTCCGCCCGGCCGTCGCCCGCGCGGCCGTCCCCCGCGCTCCGGTCGGCCCCCTCGTCCCACACGTCGTCGGTCATGACCCCATCGCAACCCGGGTCGCGCGACCCGCGCGTCGGCCGGACGACCGACGCTGCGCCGCGTGCGAGGTGGACGTCCCTCGAACGGATGACCCGGCCCGTGCCCGACCCGGCATGATGGCCCCATGTCTGGGTCGATGAAGGTCTCGCGCCGCTCGCACGTGCCGCCGTTCGCGGTGATGGAGGTCCTCGCGGAGGCGAACCGCCTGCGCGACGCGGGCGCGTCCGTGCTCAACCTGTGCGCGGGCGAGCCGTCCACCGGCGCGTCCGACGTCGTGCGGCGCCGCGCGATCGAGCTCCTCGAGCACGGCGACCTCGGCTACACCGAGTCCCTCGGCGTCCCGGCCCTGCGCCGCGCGATCGCCGAGCACTACGACCGCTGGTACGGCGTCGAGCTCGACCCCGCGCGCGTCGCCGTGACGACGGGGTCGTCGGGCGGGTTCGTGCTCGCGTTCCTCGCCGCGTTCGACGTGGGCGACCGCGTCGCGCTCGCCCGCCCCGGCTACCCGGCGTACAAGAACATCCTGCGCGCGCTGGGCTGCGAGGTCGTCGAGCTCGACTGCGGGCCCGAGACCCGGTACCAGCCCACGGTCTCCCAGCTCATGGAGGCGTACTACGACGGCGGCCTCGACGGGCTCGTCGTCGCGAGCCCCGCCAACCCCACGGGGACGATGATCCTCCCGGCCGAGCTCGACGCCGTCGCGACGTGGTGCGCGGACCACGACGTGCGTCTCGTCAGCGACGAGATCTATCACGGCATCGTCTACGGCGACCCGGCGGACGGCGCGCCCGCGCCCCTGCCGACGGCGGCGCGGCACGTCGGCGACGGGGCCGTCGTCGTGAACTCGTTCTCCAAGTACTGGGCCATGACGGGCTGGCGCCTGGGGTGGCTCGTGCTGCCCGACGAGCTCGTCGGCCCCGTCGACGCGCTCGCCGGGAACGTCGCGCTCTCGCCGCCCGCGCTCGCGCAGCACGCGGGCGTCGCGGCGTTCTCGCCCGAGGGGTACGCCGCGGCCGCCGAGAACGTGGCGCGGTACGCCGCGTCGCGCGAGCTCGTGCTGTCCCGCCTCGACGACCTCGGGTGGTCGCGCGTGGCCCCCGCCGACGGCGCGTTCTACGTCTACGCCGACGTCTCCGCGGACGGCCTCGACTCGGTCACGTGGTGCGAGCGGCTGCTCGCCGAGGCGGGCGTCGCGCTCACCCCGGGCACGGACTTCGACGGGGTGCACGGCGGCGACTGGGTGCGCCTGTCGTTCGCGGCCGCGCCCGCGACCGTCGCGGAGGCGGTCGAGCGGATCGTCGCCTGGCGCCGCACGCTCTGACGCCGCACGCCTGACGCCTCGCGCTCGGGTGGCGGTCGCGCCGGCTCCGGTCGCGCCGGCACCGGTCGGCCCCACGGACGGCGTCCCTGGTCGCGACGCCGGGCGGGCCGCGCGAGGATCGTGCGGTGCCGACCGACACCGCCGCCTCCCCCTCCCCCTCCCCGCCACGGCCCGAGGGCGCGCTGCGCCTCGCGACGTTCAACACGCTGCACGGCGCCGCGCTCGACGGGACGGTCGACGTCGAGCGGTTCGCGCGCGCCGTCGCGCACCTCGACGCGGACGTGCTCGCGCTCCAGGAGGTCGAGCGCGACTCGCCACGCTCGGGTCGCGCCGACCTCGTCGCCGTCGCGGCGGAGGCGCTGCGCGCCGAGCACCGGCACCTGTCCCCCACGCTGCACGGCGTCGGGGGCGCGTGGGTCCGCGCGGCCCGGCCGGGCTCCGGCGTGCGCCGCGTGCGTGGCGTCGCGTCCTACGGGATCGGGATCGTCAGCAGGTTCCCCGTCACGCGCTGGTCGCGGCTCGAGCTCGACCGCATGCCGTGGCGGTCGCGCGTGCGGCGGCGCGCGCCGGGTGCGGCGACGGGCGCGGCGCGCCTCGTCCCGTTCCGCGTGGTGCCCGACGAGCCGCGCGCGGCGCTCGCCGCGGCCGTGACCACGCCCTGGGGGCCCCTCACGGTCGTGACGACCCATACGACGTCGCGCCCCGAGTTCACCGCCGAACAGCTCCGGTCCTTCGTGCGGTCGTGCGCGGGGCTCCCCCGGCCGCTCGTGCTGCTGGGCGACCTCAACCTGCGCGCGCCCGAGCCCGCGGAGATCACCGGCTTCGCGTCCCTCGCCGACGTGCTCACGCACCCGTCCGACCGGCCCGTGCGGCAGATCGACCACGTCCTGGCCGACGCACGGCCGGGCGGTGCGCGGGTGCGTGCGCTCGGCCCGGCGACCGCCGTCGACACGGGCCTGTCGGACCACCGCGCGGTCGTCGTGGACGTCGTCGTCGACCCTCCGACCCTCCGGGGCGCCTGAGCGCTACGCTCCGAGCAACGGCGTCGACGCGAAGGAGCGGTCCGATGGTTCCGGAGATCAACTACTGGGCGGTGCTCGCGGCCACCGTGTCGAGCATGGTCGTGGGCTCGGTCTGGCACACCCCGAAGGTGTTCGGGACGTACTGGATGCGCGTCGCGAATGTCGACCCGTCCGGCGAGGCGCGCGACGCCGTCCGCCCGATCGTGCTCACGCTCGTGGTCAGCTTCGTCACCGCGTGGGTGCTCGCCGGCGCGACGTACCTGTCCTGGTCGTTCTACGGCGGCGGCTACCTGAGCAACGCGCTCCTGACGGCCCTCGTGCTGTGGGCGGGGTTCACCGCGGCCCGCTTCGTCACGCACGACGCGTTCGAGGGCCGGCCCGCCGGCCTCACCGTGCTCAACGTGGTGCACGAGCTGGTGACCCTTGTCGTCATGGGCCTGCTGATCGGCCTCATCACGCCCGCCGGCGTCTGACGGCGACGCCCACAGACCTCACCCCGGGGGCGTCCCGGCGTCAGGCGGCGAGCCCGACCTCGCGCGGCGACGTGTCGGCGTCGGCCAGGACGGCCTCGGGGGCGGGTGCCGGCGCGGTGACCGTGCCCACCGCGACCGCGGGCGCCACCGCGGCGACCGTCGGCGTCACGGCCGCGACCGCCTCGGCCGCGGTGCGGCGGCGCGCCCGCGCCCGCACGAGCACGACGATCGCCTGGGTGCCGATGACGATCCACACGAGGTTGGCGGCCACCGACGGCCAGACGCCGTTCGCGGCGGCGACCATGCCCATGAGGCCGGCGGCGGTGAGGTTGGTGAGCTGGAACGGCGCGGACGACGCGGCCCAGCGGCCGCGGCTGACCATGGCGTAGGCGACGACGCCGGCGGCGGCGCCGATCCATCCGAGGAACATGACGATCGCGTCGAGGGTGACGGGCACAGCGGTACTCCGGTGACGAAGAAGGGGTGGAGGGGGGTACCGCGACGCTGCGGTGGCTGTGCGCTCCGGGCCGATGGCTGGTGGCGCGGGTGGTGCGAAGCTCGGGCGCCGACCCGTCAGGAGGAGGAGGTGAACCGACCGGCGCCTCGACAAGTGTGAGGCCTTTCGAGGTTCAGCACAATCGAAGGATTCTGCACCGGTCGTTTAATATCCCTACATGGCGACGGACCCACGCAGGCTTGGTTTCCTCCTTGCCGTGCACCGCGGCGGGGGCATTCTCGCGGCAGCGGACCTTCTGCACGTCACCCCGTCCGCGGTCTCCCAGCAGATCCAGAGGCTGGAGGCCGAGGAGGGCGTGGCCGTGCTCGACCGCGGACCGCGCGGCGTGACCCTCACGCCCGCGGGCCGCGTCCTCGCGGAGACGGCCGAGCGCATCGAGGCCGAGCTCGTCGAGGCGCGCAAGGCGCTCGCGGCCCTCGGCGACGAGGTGAGCGGGCGCGTCGCGGTGGGGTCGTTCCAGACGGCGATCCGCGCCGTCGTCGCGCCCGTCGCGGGCAGGCTCGCCGAGACCGCGCCCGGGATCGAGCTCGACGTGCAGGAGCGCGAGCCCACCGAGGCCCTGCGCCTCCTGCGCGCGGGCGAGCTCGACGTCGTGCTCCTCGAGCGCGACTACGAGGCCGACTCCCCCGCCCCCCGCGGCACGCGCGAGATCGTGCTGCTCGACGAGCCGTGGCGCCTCGTCGTCCCCGCGAGCATGCCGACGCCCGCCCGGCTCGACGACGTGCGCGACGCCGTCTGGCTGGGACCCGAGCCCGGCACCGCCGCGGCGCGCGCCCTGCGCCGGCTCGCGCGCGGCCTCGGCGGGTCGCTGCGCACGCGGCACAACTACTACGACTTCGACGTCGCGCTCTCGCTCGTCGCGGCGGGCCTCGGGGTCGCGATGCTCCCGGCGCTCGCGGTCGAGGGCGGCGCGTCCGACGACGTGCCCGCCGGCGTCACGGTCGTCGGACTGCCCGGCCTCGGATCACGTCGCCTCGTCGCGCGCCACCGCGCGACCCGCCACGAGCCCCGTCCGGTCGTCTCCGCGGTCCTCGACGAGATGGTCGCCGCCGCGGCGGACATCGCCTTCGCCTGACGCCGAGGTTGCGGTTCTTGCGCGCGCCCTCGCCCGAGCACAGGAAGATCTCCCGGGCTCGTCGGTCCGGACGTAGCCTGCCGGGGTGGACGTAGCGGTGGTGGGGGCGACGGGAGACGTCGGCCGGCAGGTGTGCACGCAGATCGTCGAGCGACGGGTGCTCCCGCCGACGGCGCGGCTCCAGCTCGTGGGACGCGCGGGCGGGGCGTCCGGACGGGCCGTGCACGGGCTGCGCGCCGACCTCGTCGACGCGTACGACGAGCACGCGCCCCTGCTCGACGTCGCGCACTCCCCCGAGGACGTCACGGCCGACGTGATCGTCGTCGCCGCGGGCCTCACGCCCCCGGCCCGGACGGGAGCCGACCCCGACCGCCGGGTCCTCGCCGCCACGAACGGCGCCGTGCTCGCGGAGTACGCCGACGCCATCGCGCGCCACGGGTCGGGGCACGAGGTGGTCGTCGTGGTGACCAACCCCGTGGAGCTCGGCGTCGCCGTCATGGCGGAGCGTCTCGGGCGGCACCGTGTGCTCGGGATGGGCGCGTGGCTCGACACGTTGCGGTTCCGGCGCGAGCTCGCGGTCGAGCTGGGCGTGCGGCGGCACCGCGTCGGCGGGTTCGTCGGGGGTCAGCACGGCGAGGACGCCGTGCCGCTGTGGTCGACGGTCCGCGTGAGCGGTCTGGACGCCGACGAGCGGGCCCGCGCCGTCGCGGCGCTGCGGAGGGGTCGCACGCTCGACGCGCTGCCCGCCGAGATCGCGGCCGCGAAGGACGAGCTCGCACGCGTCGCCGCGGCGGACATGGGTGCCGCGTTCGACCTCATCGACACGTGGCCTGCGGACCTACGGCTCGTCACGCGGCCCTGGATGACGCACCAGTCGGGCGCCAAGACGCCTGCCGGGACGGCCAGCGCGACCGTCGACCTGCTCGAGGTCATCCTCGACGGGCGCGAGATCGTCGTCGCCGGGCAGGTGGCCCTCGACGGCGAGCTCGACGGACGGCTCGACGGGACGCGCTCGGGTCCTGACGGCGACCCGCACCGCGGCGTGCTCGGCGTCCCCGTCGTGCTCGGCCCCGGCGGCTGGACGCGGGTCCTCCTCGACGAGCTGCCCGACGACGAGGCGCGCCGCCTCGCGCAGGCGGCGGACGGCATCGCTGCGACCGTCGCCGCGTCCGGGTCGGCGCGGAGCGCCGTGCCTGTGCCGTCGGCACGACTCGACGGTCCGCAGGGCGGCTCGGGGGACGGGGACGACGCGGGCGACGGGACGGACCGGGCCGACCGGACGGACCCGCGCGACCGGGCGGCGTCGGGCGGGGTCCGGGGCGCGGAGACGTCGTGGGTCGCGACCGTGCACGGGCTCGACCAGCCGGGCACGCTCACCGCGCTCACGGGCGTGTTCTCGACGCGCGGCGTGAGCTTCGACTCGCTGGCGACCGGACCCGTGGACGGCGACGGCCGGGCCGGCCGGATCGTCGTGACGTTCCGTGCGACGCCGCGCCGCACGCGGGCCCTTGAGCGCGCCGTCCGGCGCCTCGCGACGGTGCGCTGCGTCGTCGTGGAGCCGTCAGACCCTCCCGCGCGCCGCTGACGGCCCCCGCGCTCGGCCGGGACCGTGGCGAGCGACGCCGCCGATTGACGCGTAGCGTCGACGGAAGGCCGCCACGGCAGAGGGGGAAGCGTGTCCGAAGACCAGTACCGCGTGCTCATCCTCGAGGACGACCGCGACACGGCGGAGTTCCTGCGGATCGCGCTCGAGCGCTACGGCAAGATGTCGGCGGACTCCGTCGATTCGGTCGACGAGGCCGTCGAGGCGCTACGGCGGCAGCGCTACGACGTGCTCGTCAGCGACATCCAGCTGCCGGGCCGTTCCGGGCTCGACCTCCTGCCCGAGGCCCGGGCGATCGACCCGGCGATGCGCGTCATGATCGTCACCGCCTACCCCACCGTCGACCACGCGATCAGCGCGCTGCGCGAGTCCGCGGACGACTTCCTCGTGAAGCCCGTGGTCACGGAGGAGCTCGTCTCGCGTGCGACCCGGCTCGCGCAGCAGGCCCGGGCCCTGCGCTCCGCGACCCGGCAACGCGTCCTGGCCGTCGGAGCGCACCCGGACGACGTCGAGATCGGGGTGGGGGCCACGCTCGCCGCGCACGCCGCCGCGGGCGACCAGATCGTGACCCTCGTCCTCTCCGGCGGCGCGGTCGGCGGCGAGACCTCGGCTCGGCGCTCCGAGGCGGCCGCGGCGGCCGCCGTCGTCGGTGCGCGCCTCGTGCACCTCGACTTCCCGGACACGAGGCTCGACCCCGCGGCCGGGATGATCACCGCGATCGAGGACGTCGTCCGTGACGTCAGCCCGACCCGGATCTACACCCACGGCATCCACGACCGCCACCAGGACCACCGGGCCGTGCACGAGGCGGTCCAGATCGCCGCGCGAGCGGTCCCGGGGCTGTGGTGCTTCCAGATCCCCTCCTCGACGGTCGAGTTCGCACCCAACCGCTTCGTCGACGTCGACGGGTTCGTCGACACGAAGCTGGAGATGCTGGCCGCGTTCGCGTCCCAGTCGCACCGCGAGTACATGCAGCCGGACGTGGTGCGGGCCACCGCGCGGTACTGGTCGAGGTTCAGCCCGGCCCGCGACGCAGAGCCGCTCGAGACCGTCCGCGCCAGCGAGACGCTCGCGCACCCTGACGCGGTCCACGCCGCACCGGCGGTCGACGGGCAGGGGGCCGACTCGGGTCATGGGGTGGGCGGCGGACGGTGAGCGCGCCGCCCACGGAGCTCGGCGAGAGGTACCCGGTCCTGCGGCTCGGCTGGGCGGACGAGGACGCCGTCGCGCTGCGCCAGCTGCCGATCACGCTCTCCGTGGTGATCGCCGCCGTGGCGCTGTGGTGGATGGTGGAGCCGGCCCGCCCGGCGCTGCTGGTCGCGGCGGTCGTGCTCTCGGCCGGGGTGCTCGTGGTCGCGGCGCTCGGTCGCTGGGAGACGTGGCCCGTCTCGTGGCGCTTCGCGTGCTCGCTCGCCCAGATGCTCGCGATCGCCCTGCTCGACGCCGGGGCCGGGTTGCCGGCGGCGACCCTCGACATCCTGCTCGTCCTCCCCCTCGCGAGCCTGGCGCTCCGGCTCGGATCGGTCGGCCCCACCATCGGGCTCGCGGGCGCCGCCGTGGTCCTCCTCGTGCCGGTCGTCGCGGACATCGGCCGGGTGCAGCCGGTCCTGCACGCCGTCGTCACGTTCCTCATCCTCGCGACGCTCGCGCTCGGCATCCACGGCATCGTGACGCTCGCGCGGGGCCAGGCCGTCCAGCTGGCGCACGCCCGGGACGACCTGGTCGCGACGGCAGAGCGGCTCCGCGACTCGCGTGACACCCTGGCCGGGATCCTCGCCGCTGCGACCGAGCAGGCCTTCCTCGCCACCGACGTCGCGGGACGGGTGGTGTCCGCCAACACGGGCGCCGAGCGCATCCTCGGCCTGGGTGCGAGCACGCTCGTCGGGCGGGACGTCGTCGGCCTCCTCGGCGCGGAACCGGCCGCGACGAGCGGGGGCGGGGCCCCGGACGGCGCCGCACCACCGGTTCTCGCGACGACCGTCGGTGCCGCCGTGCACGGCGGTACCGAGGTGCACGAGCGCGACTACACGCTGCCCGACGGCGCACGTCGTCGGCTCGAGGTGGTCGTGACCCGGAGGCCGGCGCTCGCGGGTGCCGCGCCCGAGCTCCCGGCGGGCTACCTGTTCGTCGCGACGGACATCACGCGGCGCTACGAGTCGGAGCAGGAGCAGGACGCGTTCATCGGCCTGGTCAGCCACGAGCTGCGGACGCCGCTGGCGTCGATCCTCGGGTACGTCGAGCTGCTCGGCATGCGTCCCGAGGCCCTGGACGACGAGCAGCAGCGCTACCTCCAGGTCGTCGGGCGCAACGCCCACCAGCTCCAGACGCTGGTCGAGGACCTGCTCACCAGCGCACAGGTGGTCTCCGGAGCCTTCTCCCTCCTGCCCACGGAGCTGGACGTGGTCCGCGTGGTCCGTGACGTCGTCGTGGCCGACCGGCCCGTCGCGGACCAGGCGGAGGTCGAGATCGTCGCGGACGGCGACCCCGAGGTCCCCCTGCGGTCCGACGCGCGCCGGCTGGGGCAGGTCGTGGAGAACCTGCTCACCAACGCCGTGAAGCACAGCCCGCCCGGTAGCCAGGTGCGCGTGAGCGTCACGCGCGAGCACGACGACGGACCCACCCGCCGCGCCCGCGTCCGGGTCGTCGACCACGGGACGGGCATCCCGGCGGACGAGCTCGCGCACCTCACCGAGCGCTTCTACCGGACGCGGGACACGGTCCGCCGCCGCGTGCGCGGCGTGGGTCTCGGCCTGTCCCTCGTGCAGACCGTCGTCGACGAGCACGGCGGCAGCCTGACCATCGCCAGCGAGCCGGGCCGCGGGACCCAGGTGGACGTGCTCCTGCCGGACCTTCCGCCGGGACCGGATGCGCCGTAGGAGGCGCTACGGCGTCTCGTCCTCGCCCGCGTCCGGGTGCCAGACCGAGGCCAGCGCGCTCCAGTGCTCGTCCGTCATGAAGGACAGCGGGGTCACGTTGACCGCCCGCACCCCGTTCGTGGCCGCGAGCGTGGCGGCTCGCGCCATGACCTCCGGCGAGATGCGCGCGGTGCTCGCGGAGCTCCCCGCCCACAGGCCGACCGACACCGTGATGCGTGACATGTCGAACCCGGCTCCCGCGAGCGCCGCGGTCAACGCCTCGACGCTGCTGACGTCCCGCCCGCTGGGCTGGAAGTACGCCCAGACGGTCAGCCGGTCGACGGCCGTCAGCAGCACCTCGTAGTCGTGTCCGCTGCTCGGGACGCCGCGGGCGAGGTCGTCCCAGTCGACGCGGACCTCCATGGAGAGCGCGACCCGTGCCGTGTCGCCTCGCTGGACCTCGTCGAGCCCCGTCCGCATGCGCGTCAGGAGCCCGGCGAGCACGTCGGACCTCCAGCTCCCGAGCGCCGGCGCGTCCTCCTCGACCGCTCCCGACTCGTCGCGAGGCCAGTCCTGCGCTCCGGTCATCTCGCGGTAGAGCGCCAGGTCGTCGTCCCCGAAGGTGTAACGGTCGAGGAAGAGCTCGGTCACGGAGATCTGCGCGGGCTCGTACCGCCGCCCCAGCTCGACGACGTAGTCGACGAGCCTGTCACCCACGGGTCCCTTCGCGAGAGCGCTCGCCGAGGCCTGGTACTCCGCCGGCTGGCCGTCCGGCGACCTGCCCGCGAGCGACGGGTCCTGCTCGAGCCAGCGCGGGACGTACGCGTCGACGATGAGGCCGACGTCCCGGCGCGCTCCGTCAGGACCCTGCCCCAGGGCGCGTGCAGCCACCGCGAGGTGGTCCGTGCCCGGCTCGGCCGCAGCGTCCGGGTGGTCGTCCCAGTCGAACGCGGTGTACTCCACCCGGCCGGCGTTGAGCTCGACGGCGTTCACGCCGGCTCGGTCGAGGTGCTGGTCGATCGACGACCAGTCCGTGTCCGGGTCGGCGACGATGCCGAAGTCGACGCTGACCGAACGCAGGTCCTCGGGCGGGACCGCGGCTCGCATCGGCGGGACGGACGCCTCCCACGGGCGCGCCAGGACCACCGCGAGCACGAGCACCGCGACCACCGGGACCGCGATCAGCACGAGCCAGGGTCGTCGTCGGCGCGCAGCCCGGGGACCGACACGGTGCCGGTCCTCTCCAGCTTGTCCCATCGTCCCTCCGCGTCGGACGCCTCGAGGCGCGTCGCCTCCATCATGACCAGTGTCATCAGCGAGGAGTAGATCGGCCAGAGCGGCACCGTCCACAGGTACCGGAGGTCCCGTGGTGCGCGGTCGAGGAGGACCGCGAGCAGCAGGAGCGCCAAGGACAGCGGGATCCCCAGGAACAGGATCCACTCCCACCACGACGGGGGCAGCCAGCCTGTGCCCTCGACCACGACCAGGACGCAGAGCGCGAGCAGGGCGAGGATCTGGAGGAAGGGGCCCGACACCTGCGCGACGGTGTTGTAGAGGAGGTACGCCCCGAAGCGCCCGTACCGGAGGTTGCCGATCATCCGCCGGTGCAGCGCCGACACCTGGAGCAGGCCGCGTGCCCACCGCACGCGCTGTCGCCACAGCCCGCGCACGGTCGACGGCGACTCGGCGTGGACGAGGGCGTCGGGTGCGAAGGTCACGCGGTAGCCCGCCCCGTGCACGCGCCACGTCAGCTCGAGGTCCTCCCCCAGGGTGTCGGTCCGCAGGGGGCCCGTGCGCTCGAGCACCTCTCGGCGGAAGGCACCCACGTTCCCCGACACGACCGGGAGGCAGTCGACCACGTCGAGCGCACGCCGCATGAGCCCGGTGCCGACATGGCTGACGAGGGCGAGGAACCGGGTCAGCACGTGGTCGAGGTTGACGGGTCGGTCGTTCCCGCAGACGGCGCCGACGGTCGGGCCGCGGAACCCGCGCAGCAACCGGGTGATCGTGTCGGGGCGGAAGACGCCGTCGGCGTCGACGAGGAGCACGACCTCTCCGCGCGCGAGCGCGATGCCCCTGTTGAGGGCGGCGCCCTTGCCCGCGTTCTCCTGCCGCACGGCGCGCACGCGTTCGTGCGCCTCGGCCAGCCGCCGCATCCTGTCGTACGTGTCGTCGCGGGACCCGTCGTCGACGCACACGACCTCGAAGCGGGGGTAGTCGCTCCGCAGCAACGAGCGGATGCAGTTGTCGATGACGACGGCCTCGTCGAACGCGGGCACCACGACGGACACGAGCGGGGGCTCGCGCCACGTGGGACCCAGACCGGCGGGGCCCGGCACCTCGCGACGGCGGCGTGCCTCGAAGACGAGCGCGAACGGGACGAGGACGAGGCGGACGAGCCCGACGACCAGGAGCGTCGCGCCGAGGACGAGCACCAGTGCGGTGGCGACACCGGTGACGACGGTCGGCATCCCTCAGGCCGGCCACTCGCCGAGCACCGCGTCGAGCAGCTCGGGCGCGGACGCGGACACCGCGCCGAAGCGCGCGTTCACCTCCAGGACGACCGGCGTCCCGTCCCCCAGCCGACGAACGTCCATGTCGAGCGGCCCGACGAGCCCGAGTGCCTCGGTCGCGGCGCGCGCGACGTCGGCGACGTCGGCGGCGTCGCCCTCCGGGAGGCGCGTGACGGTCGTCGCGTTGCCGACCCGACCCTGCTTGCGGCCGGTCTTCTCGAGGACGACGACCTGTGTCTCGCCGGTCGTCGGGGACTGGTACACCTGGGGGCAGTACTCCGGTCCCGGCGCGAACGACTGGACGATCCACGAGGCGTCGAGCGTCGCCCACACCGGGTCGCGCGCGTCCTCCACGACGTGGACGCCCCGCCCTCCGCGCGCGACCCGCGGCTTGACGACCACCGGGCCCGCCGCCCAGTCCAGAGCCTGGGCGGCGGAGCCCAGGGCGTCCGCGGCGGCGTGACGGGGCACCTCGACACCCTGTCGGTCGAGAGCGAGCATCGTCAGGAGCTTGTCGGCGGCGGTCGCCGTCGGGCCAGGTCCGGCCACGACGACCGTGCCCGTCAGGCCGGCAGCCTCGGCGAGCACGGCGAGGTGCGCCAGCTCCTCGGAGACCGACGGGACGAGGAGGTCGGCCTCGTGCCGCCGGACGAGCTCGAGGGTCGCACGATCGTAGGCGGGTTCGCCCGCGGCGGGGACGGGGTCGACGCGCTCGAAGCCGGGGACGGCTCGGGGCGTGAGGTCCACGCCGACGGCGCGCACGTCGGGCCGCCGGGCGAGCTGGGCCCCCAGGGCTCGCCCCGCCGGGCCTGCTGCACCGGTGACGACGACCGTGCGACGCTCTCCCATCGTCCGAATGTACGGCGAGGCTCCGCGACCCGCAGGACCACGACCACGCGGTGCTGGCTCAGGTCGGCGACCGGTACGATGAGCCTCACAACTTCACGCTTCACCGGTGGTCCTGCGCGCCGTCGTCGGCGACGGGGCCGCCGTGCCGCCCGAACCACGACGGGAGAGCTCGGCACCACGGTCCTCACGACCGGGCGCCGGCGCCGAAGGAGCAACTCCTCCCCGGGAATCTCTCAGGCTCACGTACCGTCGGGGTGAGGCAACTCTGGAAAGCGGTCGTGCGGCCGGTGCTCTCGCGGGCGCCGGGCGGACGACCCACCGACGGTGCAAGTCGGCGCGCCCCGGCCCTCGTGGCACGGCGGACCGGCAAAACTCTCAGGTCGACGCGTGCGTCCGATGACAGAGCGGGGAGGGACCCGCCGTCGTCCCCTCCACCGGGAGTCCCTCGTGACCCAGCAGTCCTTCGACCCCAGCTCACGGCACAACGCCGCGTTCGGCGCGTTCGCGCCGCGCCACCTCGGCCCTCGCGGGCGGGAGGTCGGGGCGATGCTCGACCAGCTCGGCTACGCCTCGCTCGACGCGCTCGTCGACGCGGCCGTCCCGGCGTCGATCCGCTCCGAGCGTCCGCTCGACCTGCCCGCGGCGCGCACCGAGGCCGAGGTGCTGGAGCACCTGCGCGCGCTGGCCGGCAAGAACGTCGTCAAGACGCAGATGATCGGGCTCGGCTACTACGGCACGGTCACTCCCCCGGTGATCCGCCGCAACGTCCTCGAGTCCCCCGCCTGGTACACCGCGTACACGCCGTACCAGCCGGAGATCTCGCAGGGTCGTCTGGAGGCGCTCCTCAACTTCCAGCAGGTCGTCGAGGACCTCACGGGCCTGGACGTCGCGAACGCGTCGCTCCTCGACGAGGCGACCGCGGTGGCCGAGGCCGTCGCCCTCATGTGGCGGGCGTCGCGCGCGAAGAGCGGCTACGTGGCCCTCGACGCCGACCTCTTCCCCCAGACGCTCGCGGTGACGCTCGGTCGCGCGCACGCCGTCGGCCTGCCCGTGGTGGTGGCCGACCTGTCGGGCGGCCTGGACGCGGGGCTCGCGGCGGCCCGCGCCGCTGGGGCCTTCCCCGCCGGGTTGGACGACGACGCGCAGCTCGTGGGCGTCGTCGTCCAGCAGTCCGGGGCGTCGGGGCGCGTCGTGGACTGGCGTCCGGTCGTCGCGGAGGCGAAGGACGCGGGCGCGCTGGTCACGGTCGCGAGCGACCTGCTCGCGCTGACCCTGCTCGTCTCCCCCGGCGAGCTCGGCGCGGACGTGTCCGTGGGCTCCGCCCAGCGGTTCGGCGTCCCCCTGTTCTACGGCGGTCCGCACGCCGCGTTCATGGCGGTCCGCAAGGGCCTCGAGCGGTCGCTCCCGGGCCGCCTCGTGGGCGTCTCGGTCGACGCGGACGGCGACGTCGCCTACCGCCTCGCCCTCCAGACGCGCGAGCAGCACATCCGCCGCGAGAAGGCGACGAGCAACATCTGCACCGCGCAGGCGCTCCTCGCGATCGTCGCGTCGATGTACGCGGTGTACCACGGCCCGGACGGCCTGCGCGCGATCGCCGAGCGCACCCACGCCCACGCGAGCACGCTCGCGTGGGCGCTCCGCGCCGGCGGCGTCACCGTCGAGCACGACACCTTCTTCGACACCGTGCGCGCGGTCGTCCCGGGCCGCGCCGCCGCGATCGTCGCGGCCGCCGCCGACGCCGGCATCAACCTGTACAACCCGGACTTGGACCATGTACAGATCGCCTGCGACGAGACCACGACCCCCGCTACCGTCGCCGACGTGCTGAGCGCGTTCGGCGTCGCCGCCGACGGGCCGGCCACCGCGGCAGGAGCCGTGGACGCCCTGCCGGCCGAGCTCCGACGCGAGACCGGCTACCTCCAGCACCCGATCTTCCACCTGCACCGCTCCGAGACCTCGATGCTGCGCTACCTGCGCCGCCTCGCGGACAAGGACCTCGCCCTGGACCGCACGATGATCCCGCTGGGCTCGTGCACGATGAAGCTCAACGCGACGGCGGAGATGGAGGCCATCTCGTGGCCGCAGTTCGCGGACGTCCACCCGTTCGTGCCCGCTGACCAGGCCCGGGGCTACGAGGAGCTCATCGGCGGGCTGGAGTCGGCGCTGGCGGAGATCACCGGGTACGCGGGAGTCTCGGTCCAGCCGAACGCGGGCTCGCAGGGCGAGTTCGCGGGCCTCCTGGCGATCCGCGACTACCACGTGTCGCGCGGGGACACGGAGCGCGACGTGTGCCTCATCCCGGCGTCGGCGCACGGCACGAACGCCGCGTCGGCGGCGCTCGCCGGGCTCAGGGTCGACGTCGTGAAGACGGCCGAGAGCGGCGAGGTGGACCTCGACGACCTGCGCGCGAAGCTCGCCGACCACGGCGCGCGCGTCGCGGCGATCATGATCACGTACCCGTCGACGCACGGTGTCTACGAGGAGTACGTGCGCGAGGTGTGCGACCTCGTACATGAGGCTGGTGGTCAGGTGTACATCGACGGGGCGAACCTCAACGCGCTCGTCGGCCTCGCGCGGCCGGGCGAGTTCGGGGGCGACGTCTCGCACCTCAACCTGCACAAGACCTTCTGCATCCCGCACGGCGGGGGAGGGCCCGGCGTCGGCCCCGTCGCCGTCGCCGAGCACCTCGTGCCGTTCCTCCCGGGCGACCCCCTGGGCGCAGCGGCGCACGCGGCCGGCGCGGGGGCCGGGACCACCCCCACCGGCGGCACCCCCGTGTCGGCGACGCGGTACGGGTCGGCCGGGATCCTGCCCATCTCGTACGCGTACGTCGCGCTCATGGGCCCGGACGGGCTGACGGAGGCGACGAAGACGGCGGTCCTCACGGCGAACTACGTCGCGAGCCGCCTGGCCGACCACTACCCGGTCCTGTACACGGGGCCGAACGGGCTCGTCGCGCACGAGTGCATCCTCGACCTGCGGGGCATCACCGCGGAGACGGGCGTGACGGCCGAGGACGTGGCGAAGCGCCTCATGGACTACGGGTTCCACGCGCCGACGCTGTCCTTCCCCGTCGCGGGCACGCTCATGGTGGAGCCGACCGAGAGCGAGGACCTCGCGGAGCTCGACCGGTTCGTCGACGCGCTCGTCGCGATCCGCGGCGAGATCGACGCGGTCGCCTCGGGGCGCTGGTCGGTCGAGGAGTCGCCGCTGCGCGGCGCGCCGCACACCGCGGCGGCGCTCGTCGCGGAGACCTGGGACAAGCCGTACTCGCGCGAGCTCGCGGCCTACCCGGTCGCGAGCCTGCGCTCGGGCAAGTACTGGCCGCCGGTGCGCCGCATCGACGGAGCGCGCGGGGACCGCAACCTCGTGTGCTCGTGCCCGCCCCTGGAGTCCTACGTGACAGGAGACCTCGCATGACCGACCAGCAGACCGGCGCCGCGGCCGGCGACGACGCCGGGCGCCGCAGCCCGCTGCACGACGAGCACGTCGCGCTCGGCGCGAACCTCACGACGTTCGGCGGCTGGCTCATGCCGCTGCGGTACACGTCGGACCTCGCGGAGCACCGCGCGGTGCGCGAGGCCGCGGGGCTGTTCGACCTGTCCCACATGGGGGAGATCGAGGTCGCGGGGCCGCAGGCGGCGGCGGCGCTGGACCACGCGCTCGTCGGGAACCTCTCGGCGGTCGCGCCGGGCCGGGCGCGCTACACGATGATCTGCCAGGAGGACGGTGCGGTCCTCGACGACCTCGTCGTGTACCGGCTCGCGCAGGAGCGGTTCCTCGTGGTCGCGAACGCGGGCAACGCGGACCTCGTGGCGCGCGAGCTCGTCGCGCGCGCGGAGGGCTTCGACGCGACGGTGACGGACCAGGGCGCCGAGACGGCGCTCGTCGCGGTGCAGGGCCCGCGGGCGGAGGAGATCGTCGCGGGTCTGACGGACCCGGCGGACCCTGCGGCCGCGCAGGCGGTCCGGGACCTCAGGTACTACGCGGCGGTGCCGCTCGCGCTGCGGACGGACACCGGCCCGGTGGACGCGCTCGTCGCGCGCACGGGGTACACGGGGGAGGACGGCTTCGAGCTGTTCGTGCCCGCGGACCGTGCCGCCGACCTGTGGCGCACGACGCTCGCCGCCGGTGCGCCGCTCGGCCTCGTCCCGGCGGGCCTGTCCGCGCGCGACTCGCTGCGCCTCGAGGCGGGCATGCCGCTGTACGGGCACGAGCTCGACACGACGACGACGCCGTACGAGGCGGGGCTCGGCCGCGTCGTGAAGCTCGACAAGGTCGAGGCCGACGGCTCGCCGCTCGAGTTCGTCGGCCGCGCCGCGCTCGCGGCGCGACGCACGTCGGAGCCCGCGCGCGTGCTCGTCGGCCTTCAGGGCCTGGGGCGCCGTCCCGCCCGGGCGGGTTACGCCGTCGTGCTGCCCGACGCCGAGCCCGGGGGAGCGGTGGGGGAGTCCGCGCGCCGCGTGGGCACCGTGACGTCGGGTGCGCCGTCGCCCACGCTCGGGCACCCGATCGCGCTCGCGTACGTGACGCCCGAGCTCTCGGCCGAGGGCACGCGCCTCGCGGTCGACGTGCGTGGCCGCGCCGAGCCCGTGGTGGTCGTGCCCCTCCCGTTCTACCGTCGTCCCCAGCAGTCCTGACCCGCGCAGTCGTCCCGAAGACCCGAAGGAGAACCCCATGACCGAGGCCCAGTTCCCGGCCCACCTGCAGTACACGGCGGAGCACGAGTGGATCGACGGGTCGAGCCCGGCCGTCGTCGGCATCACCGCGACGGCCGCCGAAGCGCTCGGGGACATCGTGTACCTGGAGCTGCCCGAGGTCGGCACGGAGGTGACGGCCGGGAGCGTCGTCGGCGAGGTCGAGTCGACCAAGTCGGTGTCCGAGCTCTTCTCGCCGGTCACGGGGACGGTCGTCGAGGTGAACCAGGCCGCGATCGACGACCCGGCGGTCGTCAACTCCGACCCCTACACGGACGGCTGGCTCTTCAAGGTCGACGTCGCGGACACGGGCGACCTGCTCTCCGCCGAGGAGTACGCGGCGCACGTCGCCAGCTGATCTGACCGTCAAAGTGTGACCTAGATCACACTCAACGACCGGCGCTGGACGGCGTGTCGGGCACCCGCTCGACGCCGTCCGGCGCCGGTCGTTCTCGTGCGGTGTACGCCTCTGACCTGCGACGATGCCATACCGCACGCCGCCGGAACGCGCCCGCTGAAGTGCTCCTGAACCTCGGGTGAAAACTCGCGTCATGAACGGGACCTTGGTCCGTCTCTTCTTGTAGCAACACACCGGAACTCGCCACGTGGGGATGACGTGACCGGAGAGCACCTGGAGGAGAACATGAGCACCATCGAGCTGGTCCGCCCTGCTGCGGCCCCGTCGGACGCGATCGCCGCACCGATCGCTCCGCTGACCCGTCGTGAGCGGGTCGTCCTGTCCAACCTGTCTGAGGACGTCACGCTCGAGCAGATCGCCACCAAGCTCTTCGTCACGCGCAACACGGTCAAGTCGCAGGTCCGCAGTCTGTACCGCAAGCTCGGCGTCTCGACGCGTGCCGAGGCCGTCGCCTGGGCACGGGCCGCCGGCCTGCGCTGACGCGCCGGGCCGGCCGTCCCGGCCGGTTCCACGGTCTGCCGCCGTCACCCGCGGGTCACGTCGCCGTGCGACACTCCGCGTATGACTCTGCGCAGACTGGTGGTGGCCGCGGCGATCGTCGACGACCTCGTCGCTCCGCGGTTCCTGCTGAGCGCGCGCAGGTCGCGCCCGGCGCACCTCGCCGGACGCTGGGAGTTCCCCGGGGGCAAGGTCGACCCCGGCGAGACCCCGACGCAGGCGCTGCACCGGGAGCTGCGCGAGGAGCTGGGCGTGACCGTCGAGCTCGGGGACGAGCTCGTGGGGCCCGACCACGGGACGTGGATCATCACGGACCGGCACGTCATGCGGCTGTGGTTCGCCCGGATCACGGCCGGGGAGCCGCTGCCGCTCGTCGAGCACGACGAGCTGACCTGGCTCGACGCCGGGTCCTGGCTCGACGTGGACTGGCTCGACGCCGACGTCCGGATCGTCGAGGAGCTCGCGCGGCAGGTCGCGGCCGAGGCCGTCTGACGCCGCGTCGTCCCGTCAGGCGCTGTCGGCCGCCGGGAGGGCGGCGAGCCAGCGCGCGGTCTCGCGGCGCGACCGGAGCCTGACCACGGTGACGTGCGGCGCGGTGTGGGCCACCTGCGCGGGCAGGTCGCGGTACGCGTGCCGGGTCGTCCAGGCCCACCGGACGATGTTCTCGTCCGGTGCCCGGTACCACGTGCGCCACAGAGGCGGCTCGACGTTGCCGTTCCACAGCACCTCGCGCCGGACCGACCGACGCACGGTCCGCACGACGACCTGGCGCATCGTCACGTGCGTCGGCAGGTCGAGCCAGACGAGGACCTCCGCCCGCGCGAGGACGAGCGGTCGCGCCGCCCGGTACTGCCACTCGGTGACGAACGTGTCCTGCGCGACGAGCGCGCGGACGTCGTCGAGGAAGTCCGGCCGCGGCGTCCAGCCGGGGCCGTGGTGGAGCGCGTCGAGCTCGGTGTACGGGAGCCCCAGGCGCGCGCCGAGCCGGCGCGCGAGGGTCGTCTTGCCCGATCCCGAGACCCCGGCCACGGCGATCCGCCGCGGCACGTGCCCGAGGCGCGCGACGACGTCGTCGTCCGGTCCGAGGCAGAGCACCGCACGACCGTACCGAGGTGGTGGTGCCGTGAGAAGGCGAATTCGGTCGCGGCCCGGGCGGGTCCGGGCCGCGGCCGCCGCGCCTCCCCGCCGGGGCGTCAGCCGCCCGGCTGGACCCAGGGGGCGGGCGCCGGGGGAGCGACGACCGGCGGGCGGTGGCGGCAGCTCGGCGCGTT